>CAZRRW010000019.1:0-8924 GCA_964602505.1 uncultured Burkholderiaceae bacterium | reverse complement strand
CTTGGCCAGGCGGGCATGCCCCATGTAGGCGTAGGGCGACTGGGGCGCCAGGTAGTAGTCGACGGTGAGGGCCAAGCGGGTCTCCTGCCGAGTGTTTGAGTGCCGCGCAGTCTAGGGCGGAACCCGCTCACCCGCTGGGCGGGGGGCCGTGGTGGCTGGCGGAGTTCTTGCTACAAGTCGGGCATGAAGCAAACCCATGTGCACCGTCTGTCCATGGCCTATCCAGGCGATGTGTCCGAGCTGGCCGCCTTGCTCGACTCGGGCGCATTGAGGGCGGCGGACATCGTGGCCGTCATTGGCAAGACCGAAGGCAATGGCGGGGTGAACGACTTCACCCGCGGGTTCTTCACCCAGTCGCTGATGCTTCTGCTGTCGCAACGCCTTGGTCTGGGGGTGGGCGAGGTGCTGGCCCGGGTGCCCTGTGTGCTGTCGGGCGGCACCGAAGGGGTGCTGAGCCCGCACTACCTGGTGTTCAGCGTGAGCGGGCTCGGCGTGTCGCCTGCCGCCGTGGCCTCGGGTCGGCTGGCCATTGGCGTCGCGTTCTCCGAGCCGACCGCAGCCGAGCATGTGGGCCGGGCTGAGCAGATCGAGGCGGTGGCCGATGCGGTGCGACGAGCCATGGCGCAGGCGCAGCTGACGCCGCAGCAGGTGCGGTTTGTGCAGGTGAAGGGCCCGGGCGTGACGGTGGCGCGGGCCTTGGCGGCCACAGCGAGGGGCGCAGCACCTCTGACGAACGACCCCAACCGCTCCATGGCGCTCACCCGTGCCGCTGGGGCTTTTGGCGTGGCCCTGGCGCTGGGCGAGACCACGCTATCCGCCCAGGCCCTGGCCGGGCAGGTGCTGCGTGACTTCACGGTGCAAAGCCCGCGCGCCAGTGTCTCCAGCGGTGTGGAGGTGCTGTGCAACGAAGTCATCGTGCTGGGCAACAGCCCGGCCTGGGGCGGCAGCCTGCGCATCGGCCACGGTGTGATGCAGGACGCGCTGGACATCGGTGGCATCCATGCTGCCTTGGCCGACCTGGGCTTGGCGGCCAGCCCGCAACTGAGTGAGCGTGACACCGCCCGGGTTCGTGGCGTCCTCGTCAAGTGCGAGCCGCAGCGCACTGGGCGTATCCGCGGTCAGCGCCACACCATGCTGGACGACACCGACATCAACGCCCAGCGCCACATCCGCGGTGCCGTCGGCGGGCTGGTGGCGGGCGTGCTGGGTGACGGCCGCGTGTTCGTGAGTGGTGGTGCCGAGCACCAGGGGCCCGACGGTGGTGGGCTCATCGCCGTGATCGCAGAGTTGGGACATATGCAGTGACCGTACGACTGAGGGTGGCCATCATCGGGTGTGGGGTGGCTGGCAGCGTGCTGGCGCATCTGCTGGCCAGGGAGCCCGGGGTGGAGGTGATGGCCTTCGAGAAAGCCACGCCCGACGACCATGCCGAGGCGGGCACCGGCCTCAATGTCGGCCCCAATGCGCTCAAGGCCCTGTCTGCGGTGGCGCCCGACCTGCATCAACGGGTGCGTTCGGCGAGTCTGGAGTGGCTGCGCTGGCGCTGCGAAGAGGCCGACGGCACCCCGATCTTCGACTTCGGGCTTGAAGAGCTGGCCGACAACCCCGGCATTCGCATCCGCTGGAGCGAGCTGTACCGAAGCCTGCGCGAGCCCATTGCCCACGTGGCCCGCTTTGGCGTGTCGGTCAACCGGGTGGACTTCGAGGCCACCACGACGGGTGGGCGCGGCAACACCCTGTTCGTGGAATTCATCGACGCCACGGGCGCGCCCCAGCGCGAGGCGGGCTTTGACTTGGTGGTGGCCGCCGACGGGCGTTACAGCCGGCTGCGCCCGCAATTTGCCGGGCCCTGGGCGCCGCGCCATGTGGGTGTGACCATCTACCGGCTGCTGGTGCCCAACACTTCCGGGGGCCTGATTGAAGACTATGGCTGGTGGTTCAACGGCCCCAACCGGTTGCTGAGCTTTCGCGTACCCAGCGACGAGCCCGATGATTCGGTCTACATCGCCGGTGCCTTTCCGCTGCCACCGGGCGCCGAGGTGCCCGAGTCGCTGAAGCAGCCCGAACCCATTCGCAACTTCTATCTGCCCCAAGGCCGCGCAGCCTGCCCGGCGGTGGCCTGGATGGTGGAGCAGTTGTGCACCCACACCGCCGACATCCACTGGGCACGGCTGCAAGAGTCACCCCTGCTGTTTCGCGATCCTACGGGGCAGGTGCTTTTCATCGGCGATTCGGCGCATGGCATGGTCCCCACGCTTGGGCAAGGGGCTACCCAGGCCATGGAAGACGCCTGCGTCACGGGCCGCTTGATGCTGGTCGCGGTCCGGGTGGCCCGGCAGGCTGGGGCAGGGCGTGTCGATGTGCCCGCCCTGACCGCGGCCATCAGCCAGACGCGCAGTGAGCGGGTGCAGTTTGCGATGGACTTTTCTCGAGATGCCACCGCCGCCATGCTGGCAGGCGCAGACAGCCGCACCGAAATGCTGCGCCTGCGCCAGCCGGAGGGCCAGGCGCGATTCAAGCGCTTGTGGGCCGAGGTGCCGGGCCTCGGTTGAGTCCCCTGGGCTCAGCCCACGCGCGCCAAGTTCGGCGACCTACAACTTGAAGATGCGCTTGGCATTCCCGTCGAGGATGGCCGTGCGCTTGTCGGCGGGCAAAGCACTCAGCCGCGAGACGGCCACATCCGCCTCATGCACGCGGTGTGGCCAGTCAGTGCCCAGTAGCACCTGGCTGGCACCTGCCACTGGAGTTGCTGATCTCTAGCGAAACCTTGGTCGAATCGGCGCTTTGAACGAAAATATCAGGGTGAACCGCGTCATTCAAACCAACGCTGAGCATATCTCCGCCCTGTGCCAGCGGGTGGGCGTGCGCCGACTGGACGTTTTTGGTTCTGCTACGCGACCTGACTTCAACCCCAGCGCAAGTGACTTTGATTTCGTTGTCGAACTAGACCAAACGGCGCCCACGCAAACGGCACAAGCTTGGTTCGAGCTAAAGCAAGGCTTGGAGACCTTGTTTGCACGCCCGGTTGATTTATTGACCGCTGAGTCCTTGCTCAATCCTTATCTGCGTCAACGTGTCGAGTCGGAGCGCCAAAACGTTTATGCACGCTGATGCTGCTAAGTTGCTGTGGGACGCGCAGCAAGCGGCAAGGAAAGCGCTCCGTTTTTTGCGATGGCAAAACTTTTGAGCAGTATCGGACTGACGAGTTATTGGCCTCGGCCGTGGAGCGGCAACTTGAGATCGTTGGGGAGGCACTGAACCAACTGTCGCGGCGCGACGCAGAGACGGCGGCCCTTTTCCCTGAGTTACCGCAAGTGGTCGCGTTCAGGAACACGCTCATTCACGGCTACGCTGCCGTAGATGCTCGGTTGGTCTGGGGTGTTGTCGATCTGCACCTCAGGCCTCTACTCGAACGATTGGATGCGTTGCTCCCGCCTCGCCAGGCCGCCGACGAGGGGCGATAGTCTCAATTGGTCGCGATGTCCCAAAGCCGCGAGGGGCTGAGTGGGACCTCGGTGATCTCCTGGCCCTTCGCGCGCAGCTCCAGCGCGTCTTCCAGCGCCTGTGCAAACAGCGGCCCCACCGGAATGGCCCCGGCTTCGCCCACGCCCTTGATGCCCAGCGGGTTGAGCGGGCTGGGCGTGACCACGTGGTCCAGCGTGATGTGCGGCACGTCCAGCGAAGTCGGCAGCAGGTAGTCGGCCAGGCTGGCGTTGAGCAGTTGTCCCTGGTCGTCGTAATGCAGCTTCTCGAAGAAGGCATTGCCAATGCCCTGGGCCACGCCGCCCAGCACCTGGCCTTCGACGATGAGGGGGTTGATGACGGTGCCGCAGTCGTGCACCACCACGTACTTCAGGATGGTGGGCATGAAGGTCTCTGGGTCCACCTCGACGATCATGGCGTGGGCCCCGCTGGCGGTGCTGCTGCTGGCGGGCGCAAAGTAGCCGCTGCCCTCCAGGCCGGGCTCGGTGCCGGGCTTGACCGCGCCGCGCAGCGGGTTGGCCGCGGCCGCCAGCTCGGCCAGGGTGATGGACTTGGCGGGCACTCCGGCAATCTGGGCCTTGCCCTCGGACAGCACCACGTCGGCGGGCGAGCACTCGAAGTGTTCGGCCGCATGGGCCAGGATCTTCTGGCGCACCACCTCGGCGGCCTGGGCGATGGCGTTGCCTGCCACCACCGCGCCCCGGCTGGCAAAGGTGCCTGCGCCCCAGTAGAACTGGTCGGTGTCGCCAGTGATCACCTCCACATCGTCGAGCCTGGCGCCCACCGCATCGGCCACGATCTGCGCAAAGCTGGTGAAGTGCCCCTGCCCCTGCGTGCCCACGCCGGTGAGCAGGCTCACCCGGCCATTGGCCTGCACCTGCACCCGGGCGCCCTCGTAGGGGCCGATGCCGGTGCCCTCCACATAGGTGACCAGGCCAATGCCCACGCAGCGGCCTTCGGCGCGCAACCGCGGTTGCTCAACCTCGATGAACTCACGCCAGCCAATGGCCGCCATGGCCTTGTCGAGCACTTCTTCAAAGTTCCCGCTGTCGTAGCCCAGGGGCGCAAAGTCCTGGTAGAGGATGCTGTTGTTGTAGGGGAACTGGTCTGGGCGGATCAGGTTGCGGCTGCGGATCTCGGCTCTGTCGATGCCTAGCTCGGCGGCAGCGGCATCGAGCAGGCGCTCCATGACAAACACGCCGTGCTGGCGCCCCGCGCCACGGTAGGGCGAGACGATGGGCTTGTTGGTGAACAGCATCGTCATGTGCGACTCGTAGTTCGCAATGTCGTACTGCCCGAGCAGGGTGCACTGGCTGTTGAGTGGCACCGTCAGGCCGTAGGGGTTGTAGGCCCCGGTGTCGTAGGTGAAGCTGTCTTTCACGCCCAGGATGCGCCCGCTCGCGTCGAGCGCCATCTCAGCTTCATGCCACTGGTCGCGCTCCTGCGTGGTGCTTACGAAGTGTTCTGCGCGGTCTTCAATCCACTTCACCGGCCGGCCCAGCTGCAGGGCCGCATGGGGCACCAGAATCTCTTCCGGGTAGAACAGGAAGATCTTGGGGCCGAAGCCGCCGCCGATGTGCGGGGCCACCACCCGCACCTGCCGCTCGCTCAGGCCAAAGCGCGCGGCAATGCCATTGCGCATGAAGACCGGGGCCTGGGTCGTGTCCCACATGGTGAGCTTCTCGGCCCGTGCGTCCCACTGCGCCACCACGCCGCGGGTTTCCATGGGGCTGGAGCAGCCGTGGTCGTAGTACAGCTTGCGTCGGACGATCAGATGCGCCTGGCTTGCCGCGCTGGCATAGCTGCCCTTGAACTGCGATTGCGTGCTGGCGATGTTGTTGGGCAGGTCGTCGTGCACCTTGGCCGTGCCTTCGCAGGCCAGTGCCTGTTCAAAGGTGGCGGCCACGTCCAGGGGCTCGTAGTCCACCACGATGTCGGCCAGGGCGTCTTCAGCCAGGGCCCGGCTGTCGGCCACCACAAAGGCCACCGCCTCGCCCACGTAGCGCACCTTGTTGGTGGCCAGGGGCGTCTGGGTGCGTTCGTGGAAGACGATGCCCTCGATGGGCGGCGGCGGCACACACAGGGGGCCGCGTTGATTGATGGGCTCGATATCGGCTGCCGTGTAAACCGCCTGGACACCGGGCCGGGCCTTGGCCGCCGCGGTGTCAATGCCCAGGATGCGGGCGTGCGCATACGGGCTGCGCAACACGGCGGCGTGCAGCATCTGCGGCAGGTCGATGTCATCCACAAAGGTGCCGCGTCCGGCCAGCAGGCGAGCGTCTTCCTTGCGGGCAATGCCTTTGCCGAAGTAGCGGCCCTCGCCAATGCGGGCGCCGCCAGGGCCCAGCAGGTTGGAGGTGTCGTTCGTGCCCATCACCCCACCTCTTTTGCCGACGCGATGGCTGGGGCAGTTTTGCCTTGCAGCTTGCTGGCCGCCAACATCACCGCGGCCACGATGTGCTGGTAGCCGGTGCAGCGGCAAAGGTTGCCCGAGAGCGCTTCGCGCACCTCGGCCTCGCTTGGGTTGGGGTGGCGCTTCAGAAAGGCGTCCATGGTCATCAGGATGCCGGGCGTGCAGTAGCCGCATTGCAGGCCATGCGCCTCATGGAAGGCCTGCTGCAGCGCGCTGAGTTGTTCGGCCTTGAGGGGGCCGGCTAGCGCCTTTGGCGACAGGCCCTCTACCGTGCGCAGCTCGCAACCGTCGGCGCTGGCGGCCAGGGTGAGGCAGCTGCGCACCGGCAGGCCATCCATCTGCACCGTGCAGGCGCCGCACACCCCGTGCTCGCAGCCCACATGGGTGCCGGTGAGGCCGCAGTCGTGGCGGATGAAGTCGCTCAGCAGGGTGCGGGCTTCGACGGTGGCCGCCACTGACTGGCCGTTGAGCTGGAGCTGGATGGGAATGCGGGTTTGGGGCCTGCTCATCTGGGGTGTGCCCGGCTCAATCTCACTCATGCTGCGGCCCCCTGGGCCAGGGCCCGCCGGGCGGCTGCGGCCAGCACCCGTTTGGTCAGCACCGCTGCCAGATGCTTTTGATAGCCCGCACTGGCCTGCACGCTGCCCATGGGTTCGATCTCTGCCTTGGCCTGCTCGGCTGCGGCGGCGCAGGTGTCGGCCCATGACGCTGCAGTGGTGTCTTGACCCGCCAATGCCTTCGCGGCGTTGACCGCCAGCATGGGCGTGGGGCCTGCGTTGCAGTAGGCCAGTGCGGCCTTGACCACCTTGCCGCTGGCGTCCAGCGTGAGGGTGCAGGCCACACCGGCCATGGCGTAGTCGCCCTTGCGGCGCGACACCTCCAGAAAGGCCGCGCCGGTGCGCGCCGCCTGGGCGGGCAGGTGCACCGCCACCAGCATCTCGTCGGGCTGCAGGGCGGTGGTGTACAGGCTGTCGAAGAAGTCGTCTGCCGCCACGGTGCGCTGGCCCTTGGCCGAGCGCAGCACGAAGCGCGCGCCCAGGGCCCGCGCCACGGCCGGGTACTCGCTGGCCGGGTCGCTGTGCGACAGGTTGCCGCCAAAGGTGCCGCGGTTGCGCACCTGCGGGTGGGCCACATTGGGCGCGGCCTCGGCCAGCAGCGGCTGGTGCCGCGCCACGTCGGCGCTGTCGATCAGCTGGTGGTGCCGCGTCATGGCGCCAATGTGCAGGGCGCCGTCAGCACCCAGGCAGACGCCTGCCAGCTCGGGCAGGCGGTTCAGGTCAATCAGCACTGCAGGCGCGGCCAGCCGGAAGTTGAGCGCCGGGATCAGGCTCTGGCCACCAGCCAGGAACTTGGCCTCGTCGCCATGCTCGGCCTTCAGGGCCAGGGCATGGTCTACCGACTCGGCGCGAACGTAGTCAAACGCGGGGGGTTTCATGGGGCACTGGCGAATGCAAGACGCGTTCCAGTCTGGACTTCGCGGCTTTCTTGACATGTCGCGAAGCTCAGGGGGCAGCTCATGCTCACTTTTTGCCGTATGTGCTGTCGTGGTCTGGCGCTATGGCGAGGAAGCGAATGAACTCGCCCTGCCGGAAGGCAATGGCGCGACGGGCCTGGGTGATGCGTAGCGAGTAAATGGCCTCAACGCCCGGCGGCGGCGCAACACTGGTGATCTTCTCCCACTTGAGGCCCTGGTCGCGGTAGACCTGATCCCACGTGAGTTGCCGCAGCTTGTTCAGGGCGTTCCACGCGGCCAGCCGCTCGGGCTTTTGCAAGTTGAACAGGTCGGCTTGAAAGCTGGGGTTGTTCAGGTCTAGCCGAACCAGCCCCGCTGCGTTGCCCGCCACGGTGGGCCGCGCCGTCATTGCCCCAAACGGGCCAGCACCTCGCTTGTGCCGGCGTCAGAGGCCGGGTTGGCCCCGGCCCATTCAATGGCGCGGGCAAGCTTGGCGGCCATGTCGGGCTCGTGCAGGCCGCGCTCGTTGTCGGGCACCACGGTGGCGGTGCGAATCAGCCAAACCCCCGGTTCGCGCTCTTCCACCAACACAGGGCGGCCACTGAACTGCTTGCCCAGCGAGATTTGCCCGTTGGCACCCACAATTTTCAGGTTGGCAATGGCGGTGGATGCGTGCATGGCGACGGCCTCTGGTTTCGTGCAGGCAAAATTTTAGTGCGCAAGCCAGGTTCGTGCAAACGCGGGTGTTCACTTGGAGCCACCCTATGAGGCCGGGGCTGGGCTGGGCCTTGCCGACAACCTCGAAACACATTTCCCACCATGGTTTTGCTTCTCGCAATCGTCAAACCATCGCTAAACCCCGCACCTATTTGCTGGCCCCCGAGTTGAGCACTCAATAAACCTTGTCGATTTTCGAAAACAGCCTCTGAATTCCTGGTACTACCCAAGAGGAATACAGATTGCGCGACGGGTATTCATGTCGACTGCGCGTTTTCGACATGAAACACGAATTCCCGCAAGTAATTGATTGGTTGGAGAAACTGCTGGACTCAGACTCATAACGGAAACAAAAAAGCCCTGTCAAGCAGGGCTTTACATAAGGCTAAATCTATCTAACAACGCCTACAAAAAAGGCTCTGACCCGAGGGAAGGGTCAGAGCCTTATGTGAGCCCGCAGGGGGCTGTGAGAGGCTAGGGGGCAGGCTTTCGGATGAGGCTAAGCGCATCGTCCGCGAACCGTAGCCCTTGCCGGAGCAGAGAGTGATTCATCCCCTCAATGATAACGCCCTTTGCTTTGGGGTGTACAGAGAGAATACCCACAAAAGATTGCATTACCGAAATGGTGAAAAGGTGGTCCGCACTTCCGTAGTAGGAGAAGACGGGGACTTTGATGGCAGGGGCAAATGCACGCAATTTTTGCATGGTGTATCCAGTGCAGGGTTCGCCATTCCACGCTCCTGCAAAGTTCATCACGCCGATGATCCCAGGCATTTGATCTGCTGCAAGCGCAAGTGAGAGAAAGCCTCCACGCGAGTGCCCAGCCATGACGATACGATTGAGGTCGATGTCGTCACG
>CAZRRW010000018.1:10615-18517 GCA_964602505.1 uncultured Burkholderiaceae bacterium | reverse complement strand
CAGCGGGGATGCTGCCAATGATCTCGGCCTTGTAGTGTTCGCCCATGGCCTCGAAGTGGGCCACCGCCTCATCACGCGGCAGCACGCGACGCACCACGGGCTCGTCCTTGGCCGCCAGTTCAGCCATGCGCTTCTCAATGGCAGCGAGGTCTTCCGGTGTGAAGGGCCGCTTGTACGCGAAGTCGTAATAGAACCCGTTCTCGATCACTGGGCCAATGGTCACCTGCGCGTCCGGGAACATCTCTTTCACCGCATAGGCCAGCAGATGGGCGGTGGAATGCCGGATCACCTCCAGCCCCTCGGCATCCTTGGCGGTCAGGATGGCGAGGCTGGCATCGTGCTCGATCAGGTGACTGGTGTCGACCACCTTCGCATCGGCCGTCAGCCCACCTGGGGCGCCCAACTTGCCGGCCAGGGCTGCCTTGGCCAGGCCAGCGCCGATGGAGCTCGCCACATCGGCCACCGTCACGGGGCCCGGAAACTCACGCTTGGAGCCGTCTGGCAATTGAATGGAGATCATGGTGCGTATGGAAAGGAGCAACAAAAAAGCGCGGAGGGTGGAGGCCACCTGCCGCGCTTTCGGGTGAGTGCTGGGTTTGTGTCTGTGCGAACGCTCAGGCCAAGACGCCGGCAGCAACCCGCGCGACGGAATGGCCCGTCGACGTGGGAGTGGTCTGAGTTCGCGGTGTCATAACCATGCAAAACACTGAGTTTACCCGGAGACGTAGCCCTTGCCGCCGCAGCACCGCCCAGTGGCCTATGTCTCGCCTATGTGTCGGCTTGGGACTTCCCCGTACCCCTTTCGGCACCCTCTGCCAACCCGGGGGCAAATGGCCGCGCGGTCGCCCACAAAAAAGCCCGGGGTTGCCCGGGCTTCTGGTGTCCGACGGCGTTCTTGGCCGTCGGCCGACGTGCCGCCGTTAGGCGGCCTTCTTGTCGTCGAAGAACTGCTCGTCCTCCGTGCTGCCTTTCAGGGCAGCGGTCGAGGCCTGAGCCTCGATGGTGGTGGTGACGGCATCAAAGTAGCCCGTGCCCACCTCGCGCTGATGCTTCACGGCAGTAAAGCCCTTATCGGCAGCGGCAAACTCGGCTTCCTGCAACTCCACAAAGGCGCTCATCTGGTTGCGGGCATAGCCGTAGGCCAGGTTGAACATGCTGTAGTTGAGGCTGTGGAACCCGGCCAGCGTGATGAACTGGAACTTGTAGCCCATGGCACCCAGTTCCTTCTGGAACTTGGCGATGGTGGCGTCATCCAGGTTCTTCTTCCAGTTGAAGCTGGGCGAGCAGTTGTAAGCCAACAGCTTGCCCGGGAACTTCTTGTGAATGGCTTCCGCGAAGGCCTTGGCGAACTGAAGGTCGGGCTTGCCGGTTTCGCACCAGATCATGTCGGCGTAGGGGGCATAGGCCAAGCCACGGCTGATGGCCTGGTCGAGGCCGTTCTTGGTGCGGAAGAAGCCTTCGACCGTGCGCTCACCCGTCAGGAAGGGCTTGTCGTTGTCATCCACGTCGGCGGTCACGAGGTCAGCGGCCTCTGCGTCGGTGCGAGCCAGCAGCACCGTGGGCACGCCCATCACGTCGGCCGCCAGACGGGCCGCCACCAGCTTGCTCACCGCCTCGCGGGTGGGCACGAGCACCTTGCCGCCCATGTGGCCGCACTTCTTCACGCTGGCCAGCTGATCCTCAAAGTGGACGCCTGCGGCACCCGCGTCGATCATGGCCTTCATCAGTTCGAATGCGTTCAGCACGCCGCCAAACCCCGCCTCGGCATCCGCGACGATGGGGGCAAAGTAGTCCATGTAGCCAGCGTCGCCCGGGCCTTTGCCCTCGCTCCACTGGATCTGGTCAGCACGCTGGAAGGTGGCGTTGATCTTGCGCACGACCTTCGGCACAGAGTCCACGCTGTAGAGAGACTGGTCGGGGTACATCTCGCCGTTGCTGTTGGCGTCGCCCGCCACCTGCCAGCCAGAGAGGTAAATGGCCTTCAAACCGGCCTTGACTTGCTGCATGGCCTGGTTGCCAGTCAGCGCGCCAAGCGAGTTCACGAAAGGCTCGGTGTTCACCAGCGACCACAGTTTCTCTGCGCCGCGCTTGGCCAAGGTGTGCTCAATCGGCACCGAGCCGCGCAGGCGCACCACATCGGCGGCGGTGTAGCCGCGCTTGATGTTGGCCCAGCGCGGGCTCTCGGCCCAGTCTTTCTCAAGGGCGGCGGCTTGTTGTTCGCGGGTCAGTGCTGGCATGAAAAGCTCCTGTGGAAGGTAGATGAAGTGTGTAACCCTGATGAAACTCGGATTGCTGCGCAGTCTATGACGCACTGCAACGAGTGATCAAGGGCTTTTCATGATTTGAGAGCTCAGTCAAAATTGTTTAGAAACAACAATTTACGGATGAAGTTTCGCGACTCGAAAAATGAGTCGATCTTGTGAAAAGATGACCTCCCGCAGCGCAGCATGGTTTTTCATGAATCACCAACTGATTCCGCGATGCGAAACTCAACGACTCTCTCGTTCCTGTCGATGCCTCACCCAGTCCCCAGTGGCGATGGGCACCCGGCCTAGGGTGTAGCGCGGGTTCATGAGGTAGACCAGCGCCTC
The DNA here is from genome assembly GCA_964602505.1 of uncultured Burkholderiaceae bacterium. Taxonomy (GTDB): domain Bacteria; phylum Pseudomonadota; class Gammaproteobacteria; order Burkholderiales; family Burkholderiaceae_C; genus CAZRRW01. The sequence goes on along the minus strand of CAZRRW010000018.1, from coordinate 15,926 downwards.
GCCCCAGGGCGTTTGCACCCGATGCTTGGCGTATTCGTCGCTTGCACCGCCCTGAGCAGCGGGATACAGCGACTCGATCTCGTCAAGTTTCAACTCCAGCCGGGGGTTGATGGGGTACACCTCGCCCAGCACAGGCATGCCGTCGGCGTGCCACACCAGCCCTGGGTAGCGGCCCAAGTCATATAGATGACCTCGTACCCAGCATGTACCCAAAGGCACCGGCGCATCAACCCACACACTGGCGGCCGCCAGGGCAATGTCGTTGCGCTCGCCTGCCCTCAAGGTGCCGTACACCAGCACTCGCTCGTACGGGCCGGGCCAGGGGGTGGGGTCTGGCAGCGCCGCCAGTTCTGGGGTGCGGCCGGTGAGAGACGCAGGCATGGGCACACGCATGCCTTCGAGTCTAATTTCCACCGCATGCCTTCTTCTGCCACGGCGCGCGCGCCGATCGCCTCGTACGCCTGCCTGGCGGCCAGCATGGCCTTGGTGGGCAGCTACGTGGGCGCGTCCAAGCTGTTGGTCGTCGTGTTTCCGGTGTTCCTGCTTGCCTGGCTTCGTTTTGGCATTGGCGCGGTGGCCATGTGGCGCTGGGCCAAGCGCCCGCCAGACGAAACGCCACTCACGCCCGCCACCCGGCGCCTGCTCTTTCTGGAAAGCTTTCTCGGCAACTTCCTGTTCAGCATCTGCATGCTCTACGGCATGTCCATGGCCAGCGCGGTCGCCGCTGGCGTGGTGATGGCCTGCATTCCAGCGGCGGTTGCCCTGCTGAGCTGGGCGTTCCTGCGTGAGCGCCTGTCGGCACGACTGCTCGTGGCCATTGCGCTGGCCGTGGGCGGCGTCGCCAGCCTCAGTTGGGTCAGCGCCCCCCAGGGCGCGTCAACAGGCGGGGCCTCGGTCAGCAATGCCTCGCCTTGGGGCATTGCGCTGTTGCTGGGTGCGGTGTTCTGCGAAGCGTCCTATGCCGTCATCGGCAAGCGCCTGTCGGGCGTGATGGGCCCCAAGCGCATCAGCGCCATCGTCAACCTGTGGGGCTTTGCCTTGGTGACGCCCCTGGGTTTGTGGATGGCCCTGAGCTTCGATTTTTCTGCCGTTGCGGCGCCCACCTGGGGGCTGCTGGTGTTGTATTCGCTGGCAGCCAGCGTGTGGACGGTCTGGCTGTGGATGACCGGCCTCAAGGGTGTTCCGGCCGCTCAGGCCGGCTTGTTCACCGTGTTCCTGCCGCTGGCGGCCACCGCGGTGGGGGTGGTGTTCCTCGGCGAGGTGTTCACGTCCGGGCACGCACTGGCACTGGGCCTGGCCCTGGGCGGTGTGGTGCTGGCCAGCTGGCCAACCCAAAGCAGCAGGCCATGAGCGCCTTTTGGCGGCTGGCGCAGGTGCCGCCCGGGTGGCTTGCTCAGGGCTGCAAGGCGCGGTCGCTGACGACAAACCCATCGGCATCGGCATAGAGCCAGTCGCCTGGGCGAACCCAGACCCCCCCAACGGGTGAGCCCACCCGCACCGGCACACCGGTTTCGCCCTGCCCTTTGCGCACGGTGGGCATGGGCACGCTGGCCAGCGCGTAGATGCCGACGTCGCAAACCGCCAGTTCAGCGACGTCGCGCACGCAACCGTCGACCAGCACACCGGCCCAGCCGTTCTTGGCCGCGGCAGCGCCGAGGTTGCCGCCCAGCAGGGCCTGGCGCATGGAGCCGCCGCCGTCGACCACCAACACCCTGCCCTGGCCTGCAGACTCCACCAGTTCTTTCACCCGAGAGTTGTCTTCAAAGCACTTCACCGTGACGACCTGCCCGCCGAAGGCCGCACGCGCGCCGAAGCTCTTGAACACCTGCGGCAGCACCCGAAACCAGCCCTCGGCTTCGGCGGTTTTGTGGGCGTCGCAGAGGTCCGTGGTGGACACGGGACGTGCGGGGGTGGGAGCAGTCATGGCGGCTGGGTAGCAAGGTGCGTCGGCCGCATTCTGGCTTGCGCAGAATTGCTGGGGTTCGCACCCCAAGCCAACCCTGCTCCACCACAGCCCATGACGCAACCCACAGCCCACATGCCAGCGCCTGCCGAGGTCACCATCCGCCCCCACCGCCCGGGCGACCTGGGCTGGGTGGTGCACCGCCACGGCGCACTGTACTCACAGGAGTTTGGCTGGGACATCCGCTTCGAGGGCCTGGTCGCCGGCATCGTGGCCCACTTCGTTGAGCACTTTGATGCGGCCAAGGAGGGCTGCTGGATGGCCGAGCGCATCGCGGCGGATGGCCGCATCGAAACCCTGGGCTCCGTGACCGGGCGCTGAAGCCGAGGCGGGATTCGACGACGGTGACCGTGGCGCGGCTGGACGACACCACCGCCAAGCTGCGCTTGCTTGACGTGGAGCCCGCCGCGCGCGGGCTGGGCCTGGGCAAGCGCCTGGTGGCGCAGGCGGAAGCCTTTGCCCGCTAGGCGGGCTACCGGCGCATGACCTTGTGGACCCAGGCCAATCTGGCCGCCGCACGCGGCATCTACCGGGCCGCGGGCTACCGGTTGAGCGCCGGCGAGCCCCACCATAGCTTTGGCCACCAGCTGGTGGCTGAAACCTGGGACAAGGCCTTGTAGCGCAGCCCTAGTCGAAGCGACTCGGCGACAAGGGGGCGGGGTTCACCATGGGGGCTGCGCCCTCCATCAACTCAGCCAGCAGGCGCGCCGTGACCGGGCCCAGGGTGAACCCTTGGTGCCCGTGCCCAAAGTTGAACCACAGCCCCGGGTGCCTGGGTGCTGCGCCCACCACCGGCAGCATGTCGCCCGTGCAGGGGCGGCTACCACGCCACGGCGGCTCGGCCAGTGGCTCGCCTAGTTGGTAGAGCTCTTCAGCCGCGCGGGCGGCCCCGCGCAGCTGGGCGAGGTTATTGCGTGCAGACGGGACCGCCAGTTCTGCCCCGGTGGTCAGGCGGGTGCCGTGGGCTGTGGGGGCCATCACATAGCCCACTTCCGCGTCCAGCACCGGCCGGGTCAGCGGCTTGGGGCTGGCAAAGTGCTGGTGGTAGCCGCGTTTGGCAAACAGCGGTATGCGGTAGCCAAAGTGCTGGGTGAGCGGTCCGCTCCAAGGCCCCAGGGCCACCACGGCCGCCTCGCCAGTGATCACTCCGTCGCCGCCGCTCACCTGCCAGCCCGCCCCCGCGGGGGCCAGCGTCATGGCATCTCCGTGCGCCAACTGGCCACCCAGGCGGGTGAACAGCTGGGCGTAACGCGACACCAGTTCACCCGGATCCGCACAGCACCAGGGCTGTGTCCAGTGGATGCCGCCCACGGCACCACCAGCCCCGGTGTGCAGCAGCGGCTCGGCCGCTTGCAGCGCCGCCCCAGTCAGCACCTGGTGTGGCACGCCGAAGCCGCGGTCCATCTGCCCGGCGGTGTCAACGGCCCGGTCAAGTGAAGCTGCTGTGCGGTAGACACTCAGGTAGCCGGTCTGGCGCACCAAATCACCAGCGCCGGCCGAGCCCATCAGGGCTTGGTGTTCGCTCAGGCAGTGGGCAATCAGGCTGGCATGGGCCTGGCAGATAGCGGGGTAATGGCGCGAGTGGCCCGCCTGCCAGTAGCGCCACAAAGGCCCCAGCAGCCTTGGCAAATCCGCCGGGCGCACCCGCACGTCGAGTCGTGTGCCCAACAGACCGCCCAGCAGCACCCGCCAGTCACGCGGCATGGCATAGGGCCACACCGCCTCGCGCTGGATGATGCCGGCATTGCCGTACGAGGTCTCTTGCCCCGGGGCGCGCTGGTCGACCAGGCACACGTTGTGGCCGCGCTGGCGCAGGGCAATGGCGGTGCACACGCCCACCATGCCAGCGCCCAGAACGAGGGTGGCTTTGCCGGGCATGGCCCGCCAGCCGCGGGGTGCCGCCGCTTAGCGCGACGACCCCGGCCCCTCCAGCTTGCTCAGCGTGGTGCGGCTGCTGATGTACTCCGCGTCCTGAACTACGTGAATCAGCGCACAGCCCTTATTTGTGGCTTCAAGGGCTGCGGCTAACGCCGGGGCGAACTCGGCCGTGGTACGCACGGTGCTGGCGTGCAGGCCGTAGGCCCTTGCCAGGGCAGCAAAGTCGGGGTTGGCCAGGGTAGCGCCCGCGCCCGCGTTGCGGCCAGGGAACTCGCGGGCCTGATGCATGCGGATGGTGCCGTAGACGCCGTTGTCGGCCACCACGACCAGCCAGCCCTTGGCCCCATGCTGCATGGCGGTGGCCAGCTCTTGCCCATTCATCAAGAAATCGCCGTCGCCCGCGAAGGTGACCACCGGGCGGGCCTGCTGCATCAGCGCGGCCGCCACCCCGGCTGGAACGCCGTAACCCATGGCCCCTGAGGTGGGTGCGAGCTGGGTACGCCAGGGGTGAATGCCCGCCGGGGCAGCGCCCTCCCCCCCATAACGCCAAAACCGGTGCAGCCATGCCGCAAAGTTGCCCGCCCCATTGGTGGCAATGGCGTTGGGCCGTGCGGTGTAAACAGCCTTCACCACGGCCGCCATGTCGAGTGCGGCCGTGCTGGGCGCGGGCTCCAGGTTGGCCAAGTAGTCGGCATGGGCCTGCTCGCCCAAGGCGGTGCCCCAAGGCAGTTTGGGCGGCGGCGCCAGGCCTTCAAGCGCCTTGGCCGCGCCGCTCATGGCGGCACAGATGCCGATGGTGGGCCGGAACACGCGGCCGATCTCCTCTGCGCTGGCATGAATGTGCACGAGCTGCTGGCTGGGCTGCGGGCTTTGAACCAGCGTGTAGCCGCTGGTGGTCATTTCACCCAGGCGCGGGCCAATGGCCAGCAACACGTCTGCCGCCTTCACCCGCGCCGCGAGGGCGGGGTTGGGGCCAATGCCCACGTCGCCCGCGTATAGCGGGTGGTGGTTGTCAAACAAGTCTGCAAATCGAAACGCCGTGCCCACCGGAATGGCCCACGCCTCGGCAAAGCGGCGCAGGGCCTTGCGGCCAGCGTTGTCCCAGCCGCTGCCACCCGCCACGATGAAAGGCGCTTTCGCACCCAGCAGCAGGCTGCGGATGTCGCGCAGCGCGCCGGGGTTCACCCAGGCTTGCACGGGCTCCACACGTGGAAGAACTGGCGAAGCGGTCGCTTCAGTGAGCATGTCCTCCGGCAGCACCAGCACCACCGGGCCCGGGCGGCCGTTGAGCGCCGTGGCATAAGCCCGGGCGATGTACTCCGGCACGCGGTCGGCGCTGTCCACCACCTCCACCGCCTTGGCAATGGCCCCGAAGAAGCGGCGAAAGTCCACCTCCTGAAAGCCTTCGCGGTCGCGCACGTCGCGCGCCACGTCGCCCACCAGCAGCAGCATGGGGGTGCTGTCTTGAAA
>CAZRRW010000018.1:0-10554 GCA_964602505.1 uncultured Burkholderiaceae bacterium | reverse complement strand
GGCCGCCCAGTCAACTTGCCCTGCGCCTCAGCCATGAAGGCGGCGCCGCCTTCTTGGCGGCAAGCCACAAAGCGGATGCGCTCGCGGTGCTGGTGCATGCCGTCCAGCACCGCCAGGTAGCTTTCGCCCGGCACACCGAAACAGGTGTCCACGCCTTGGGCAATGAGGGCTTCAACCAGCGCATGACCGGCCAGCCGGGGGGCTTGAGGGTGTGTCATGGCCGCATTGTCCTTGCGTGAAGCCGGCCCGGCGCCGCCTGCCAGTCGCTCGGGCCAACCGCGCAGCGCACAATTCACCAATTGGTTAATAATTCACCCATGAGCAGCGTCGTCCCAACCGCGCCAGATCCACGCACTCGCGATGCCGACCGGACTCAGGCGGCCATCTTGCAGGCAGCTACCGCCGAGTTTGCCGAGGCGGGTCTGGGTGGCGCCCGCATGGAGCGGATTGCACAGCGGGTGGGTGTAAACAAGCGGCTGCTGTACTACTACTTTGACGACAAGGACCACCTGTTCAGCGCCGTGCTGCAGGTGGCCTACGCCCAGATTCGCAAGGCCGAGCAGGCCTTGCAGCTGGAAGACCTGCCACCCTTGGCTGCCCTGCGCCGGCTGGTGGAGTTCACCTGGACCTACTACCTGGAGCACCCTGAGTTTCTGACCCTGCTCAACAGCGAAAACCTGCACAAGGCCCGGCATCTTCAGGGCTCGTCGCGCATACAGCAACTGAACTCGCCCGTCATCGAATCACTGGGGCGCATCCTAGAGCGCGGCAGGGCCGACGGCGTCTTGCGCGGCGGCATCGACCCGCTTCAGCTCTACATCTCCATCGCCTCGCTGGCGTACTTCTACCTGTCCAACAACCACACCTTGTCGGCCGCTTTCGGCCGCTCTCTAAGCACCCCCAGGGCCCTTGAGGAGCGCCTGAGCCACATCACCGAGGTGGTGGTGGCCTATGCCGTCATCCGTTAGATTTTTCACCAAAGCGTTAATTAAGGACTTCACATGACTGTGCACAGCCTTGGCCTCATCATGCACGGCATCACCGGCCGCATGGGGCTCAACCAACACCTCATTCGCAGCATCGTCGCCATCCGTGCCCAGGGCGGCGTGGCCCTGGCCAATGGTGACCGGGTGATGCCAGACCCCATCTTGGTGGGGCGCAATGCCGACAAGATCGAAGCCCTGGCCAAGGCCCACGGCAACCTGCGCTGGACAACTGACCTGGACGCGGCTTTGGCCAACCGGGACGACACGGTGTTCTTTGACGCGGCCACCACCCAGATGCGCCCTACCCTGCTCAAACGGGCCATTGCGGCGGGCAAGCACATCTATTGCGAGAAGCCGGTGGCCACCAACCTAGCCGAGGCCATGGACCTGGTGGTAGCTGCTAAGAAGGCTGGCATCAAGCATGGCGTGGTGCAAGACAAGCTGTTCCTCCCCGGGCTGCTCAAGCTGGACATGATGCGCCGCGCCGGTTTCTTTGGCCGCATGCTCAGTGTGCGCGGCGAGTTTGGCTATTGGGTGTTTGAGGGCGATCTGCAGCCGATTCAGCGCCCAAGCTGGAACTACCGTCAGGAAGATGGCGGCGGCATCATCCTCGACATGATCTGCCACTGGCGCTATTTGCTGGACAACGTGTTTGGCAAGGTCAAGTCGGTTTCGTGTTTGGGGGCCACCCACATTCCCGAGCGGCTGGATGAGGCGGGCAAGCCCTACCGAGCCACGGCCGACGACGCCTGCTACGCCACCTTCGAGCTGGAAGGCCACAACGGCGAAACCGTGGTCGCGCAGATCAACAGCAGCTGGACCACACGGGTGCGCCGCGACGACCTGGTGACCTTTCATGTGGACGGCACCCACGGCTCGGCCGTGGCGGGCCTGTCAGACGTGCGCAGCCAGGCACGCGTCAACACGCCCAAGCCGGTCTGGAACCCGGATGTGAAGCAGCCGCTCAACTTCTTTGACCACTGGCAACTGGTGCCCGACTACCAGGTGTTCGACAACGGCTTCAAGGTGCAGTGGGAACTGTTCATCCGCCACCTGTTTGACAATACCCCCTACAAGTGGGACTTGAGCGAAGGCGCCAAGGGCGTGCAGTTGGTCGAGCTGGCGCTGCAGAGCTGGAAGGAGCGCCGCTGGGTTGATGTGCCAACCCTGAGCGCCTGAGATTGAACATGGCCCACACCGCTTTCACCCGCATTGCATATTCCGCTGCCCACGTGGTGGCCGACGCCAGGGCCGATGCCAACCCCTGGCCCGCTGGCCCACAAGACCGCCCGGCTATCGACTGGGACGCGACCATTGCCTACCGCGAGCACCTGTGGGGCTTGGGCCTTGGTGTGGCCGAGGCCATGGACACCGCCCAACGCGGTATGGGGTTGGACTGGCCGACCTCGCTGGAGTTGATCAAACGGTCGCTGGCCGCAGCCAAAGCGCACGGCAACGCCTCGGTGGCCAGCGGTTGCGGCACCGACCACCTGGCACCAGAAGATGCCAAGAGTGTTGATGACGTGATCGCCGCCTACGAGCAACAGATGGAGGCGATTGAGGCCCTGGGCGGTAAGCTCATCGTGATGGCCAGCCGAGCACTGGCCCGCGTGGCCAGAGGCCCAGCGGACTATGAGCGGGTGTACGACCGGGTGTTGCGCCAAGCGCGGCAGCCGGTCATCTTGCACTGGCTGGGGGAGATGTTCGACCCAGCGCTCAGTGGCTACTGGGGTAGCCACGATACCGATGCCGCGATGAACACCGCCCTCGGCGTGATTGCGGCGAATGCCGACAGGGTGGACGGCATCAAGATCTCACTGCTCGACAAGGACAAGGAGATCGCCATGCGCCGCCGCCTGCCCGCCAACGCCATGGGCGGCGTGCGCATGTACACCGGCGACGACTTCAACTATGCCGAGCTGATTGCGGGCGACGGCGCCGGCGCCCTGCCCACCCACCAGCACAGCGATGCGCTACTGGGCATCTTTGACGCCATTGCCCCGGCCGCCAGTGCGGCGCTGGTGGCCTTGGCCCGTGGCACCGCAGAAGGCCGGGCCGAGTTCCACCGCATCCTGGCGCCCACGGTGCCCCTGTCGCGTCACATCTTTGCCGCTCCCACACGGTTCTACAAGACAGGCGTGGTCTTCATGGCCTGGCTCAATGGGCTGCAGAAGCACTTTGTCATGGTGGGCGGACAGCAGAGCGCCCGCTCCCTGCCCCACTTCGAGAAGCTCTATGCACTGGCCCAGGATGCCAAGGTACTGCTGAAACCCGAGCTGGCTGCGGCGCGCATGCAGCAGCTGCGTGCCGTGTACGGGGTGTGATGGGACCGGGTGCCCGCCATGCGTGACTTCACCCAAGAACACCGCTGGCTGTCCATCAACACCGCCACCGTGCGCAAGCAGCACGGGCAAGACTGGCCCTTGGATCAGATCCTCGATGCCTGTGCCCAGCGCGGCATCCGGGCGGTGTCCCCCTGGCGAGACCAGGTGGCTGCCGTGGGCCTGGGCAAGATCGCGCGGCAAATGAAGGCGCTGGGCTTGGAACTCAGCGGCTACTGCCGGGGCGGCATGTTCACGGCCGCCGACGCGGCTGGCGTGAAGGCCGCGCTGGACGACAACCGCCGTGCGGTGGACGAAGCCCAGACACTCGGCGCGCCCTGCCTGGTGCTGGTGGTGGGGGGGCTGCCAGGCGCTTTGTCGGGCGAAGCACGGTCACGCGACATCGCCGCCGCCCGCGGGCAGATCACCGACGGCATTGCCACCACGTTGGAGTACGCCCGCAGCATGGGCATGCCGCTGGCCATTGAGCCGCTGCACCCCATGTACGCAGCTGACCGAGCCGCCATCAACACGCTGGAGCAGGCCCTTGACGTGTGCGACGCACTGGACCCAGCGCAGACCGGTGCGCTTGGCGTGGCGCTGGATCTGTACCACGTCTGGTGGGACCCGAAGCTCTATGCGCAAATCGAACGGGCCGGGGAAAAGAGGCTCCTGGCGTACCACGTCTGCGACTGGCTCGTCCCCACGCGTGACCTGCTGACCGACCGCGGCATGATGGGCGACGGCGTGATCGAACTGCGCAAAGTACGCGCCGCTGTCGAGGCAGCGGGCTTTGCTGGGTACAGCGAGGTTGAGATCTTCAGTGAACGCAACTGGTGGCAGCGTGACGGCAGCGAGGTGCTGGATACCTGCATCCAGCGGCACCGGCAGGTGGTCTGAGTCACCCGGGCGCTTGCGCCGGCTCACTCACCACCTGGGAGCGATGCGCTCCCCAGGCAACAGGTCATAGGGGTCGGCCCAGCCCGGCAGGGCCATCAGGCGCTGGCGCCAAGCGTCGATGTACCGGTACTTTGCCGCGATGTCGAAGCCCCTTTCCTCTGGCGGATAGAACACATAGCCGCTGAGCGAAAAGTCGGCAATGGTCAGGGCATCGCCCGCCATGAAGGGCTGAATAGCCAGGTGGGTGTTGACGATGTCATAGGCCGCCTCGGCCCTGGCCCGCAGAAACCCCAGCACGGCGGCGTCGGGCGCGGTGGGCGAAAAGCTCTTCAAAAACCGGTGCGTGGCAAAGAAGCTGGTGAACTTGTGGTTGTCAAACCTGGGAGCATCTGCACGACCTTCCGCAGGATTTCGCGGCGCTCAACGCTCGTCCTACTGACTAAGTCCTCTACGCCGCTGCCACCTTGGCCGTGCGGCTAGCGTTCAAGCGCGCCTCCACGCCCACTCGCAGTGCGTTGACGATGAGCACCGCCTGGAAAAAGGCCACACCAATCCAAACCCACACCGGCATGTTGCGGTCCATCATCGCGCCAAACAGCGTGGGCGCCAGGGCCATGCCCACATCCAGCCCCGAATACACCACGCCATACACCCGGCCGGTGGCATTGGGTGGCGCGGCCCGCTTGACCAGCATGTCGCGGGCAGGGGCGGCTGTGCCCGCGGCAAAGCCCATGGCCGCCACCAGCACCAGCACCGCCCAGCCCGGCACCCCGGTGAGGCCAATCACCAGCGCAAAGACAGCTGCGCCGCCGAAGCCTGCGGTGATCACCTTCTCGCAGCGCTCCGGGTTGCGCACCAGAAAACCACCGCCCACCATGCCCGCTGCGCTGGCCACCATGTACAGCGTCAGCACCAGGGCACCCCAGGCGGCCGGCATGTCGTGCAGTTGGCGTGCCGCCTCACCGGCAAAGCTCTGCACGCCCCCAAGCGCCACCGCATAGGCAAAGAAGAAGGCAAAGCTGAACCAGACGGCGGGCAGCTTGAGGAAGGCAAACGAACCATCCACCGACTCGCCCGCCACCAGACGGGCTGCGCTGGCGTCGGCAGCACGCTGGCGCAGGGCCGAATCGTCCAGATGCGCCCGGAACACCCAGCACACGCACAGCACCGCTGCCGCCAGCACGGCAGCACCCAGCAAGGCCATGCGCCAACTGGTCAGGGCGGCCAAGCCGCCCAGAAAAGCGGCCGCTGCAGCCCAGCCCAGGCTGCCGGTGATGCCATGGAAGGAGTACGCATGGCCCAGCCGCTCCTTGCTGATGCGGGCGTTGAGGATCGAATAATCCACTGGGTGGAACACGCTGTTGCCCAAGCCCGCCAGGGCCGCGCTGACTAGCAGCATGGCGTAGCTGGTGCTGCCCGCCATGACCAGCGCCGCCGCCACGAACAGGGCCAACCCGGCGTAGAGCACCGGGCGGGCGGTGAAGCGGTCGACCACAAAGCCAGCACAAGCCTGCCCAATGCCCGACACTACGAAAAACACGCTCATGATGAGCCCGAGTTCGGCGTAACTCAGGCCAAACTCAGCTTTCAGCCAGGGGAACAGCGGGGCCGCCAGGAGGTGAAAGAAGTGGGACGTCCCATGCGCCAGGCCCACCACACCGATGGTGGTGACGTCGTCACGGCGGGATGAAACGGGGGCGTTTGCGGCGATGCTGCTCATGTTGGGCGAAACCTGTGTGTGACTGGCTGCAGTATCGGCCCAAGGCAGTTGGCAGAAATTAGGCTGTCCGTCAAAATTCGTCGAATGCCTGCCAAGCTGGACGCCCTGCAAATCCAGCGCACGCCCACCAGACAGCGGCCCGTGCGCATCGTCCCGCGCGACCTTGCGCCCGAGTCGCATCTGGCACGCCACCAGCACGCCTGGCCTCAGCTGACCATGTCGCTGGCGGGCAGCTTCCGGGTGATGACCGACACCGACGCCTGGATCGTGCCGCCGGCGCGTGCCATCTGGATACCGCCATCGGTGCCGCACGAGGTGCTCGCCATCGAACGGGTGCTGTTTCGCACCGTGTACCTGCATGCGGGCTTGTTGGGTACGCAACTCAAGGGCAGTGGCTGGCAACGGGCCAAGGTGATTGAGGTGTCACCCCTGCTGCACCAGGTGGTGCCCGCGCTGGACGCGCTGGACGTGGGCGACTCGGTCGATCCGGCAGGCCGCACCACCGCTTCAACTGGGGCTGCGTCTCGCGCCCGTCTACTGACCGAGCTGTTGCTCGACGAGGTTCGCCGCGCTGCCAGCGTGGCACTCGAGATCCCGCTGGCTCAACAGACCCAGGACAAGCGCCTGCAGGCGATTTGCGCCCTGGTGCTGGCCCAGCCCAGGGCCAATGCCGACTTGGCCACCCTAGGTGCCGCCTGCGGCGCCAGCGAGCGCACCGCAGCGCGGCTGTTCAAGGCCGAGCTGGGCACCACCTTTGGACAGTGGCGCCAGCGGGTGGTGATGGCGCATGCGCAGGCCCTGCTGGCCGCTGGCAACCGGGTGGGGGACGTGGCCGACCGCCTGGGCTATGCCAGTGCCAGCGCCTTCAGCGCAGCGTTTGCCCATGTCACGGGGCAAAGCCCTCGGTCGATGCGGCCCTCTGGGCGTGACGCGCCAGCCTAGGGTGCATCAGCGCAAACCACAGTGGCGGCACCATGGCCAGCAAGATGGCCCCGGCATAGCCTGTGGGCAGCTGCGGCGCGTCGGGTGCTGGCCCCAGCTCGGCAAAGGGCTTCCAGGCGTGGGTGTGATGGTCTGAGTGGCGTTGGAGGTTGGCCAGCAAGCTGTTGGCCAGCACGTGGTCGGCATTCCACGCGTGGTTCATGCCGAACGGTTCGCGCTCGGTTTGACCGCTGGCCAGTTGCTTCGTGGTGCGGCTGAGGCCGTAGTGCTCGACATAGTTCACCAGCTCCAGCAGCAGAACGGCCACCGCGCCCTGCACCAGCCAGAACACCATGGCTTTGGGCCCAAGCCAGGCCCACAAGACCGGCGGCAGCGCCAACTGCGCAGCACCCGCCCAGGTCAGTGGGCTCATCAGCCACGAGCGCCTGAGCTGACGCAGTTGCTGCGCCTCCAGCACCCAGGCATGCGTCAAGCTGCCCCGCAAGGTGCGCGGCAGGAAGCGCCAGAAGCCTTCGCCGAAACGGGCACTGGCGGGGTCGTCAAACGTGGCGGCACGTGGGTGGTGGCCACGGTAGTGCTCCACCATGAAATGGGCATAGCTCACGCTGCTCATCAGACACCACGCCAGCAGCCGGTCGGCCCGGTGTCGGCTGTGGCCCAGCTCGTGCTGCCGGTGACAAAGCCCACGGCAAAGGCCAGCCCTAGCACCACAGGCCAGCTGAGTTCAGACGCCGGGCCCATCCCAGACACCACCACCAGCCCCACCACCAAGAGGGCCGCCTGAAGTGGCACAAACCCCCGCAACAGCCACATCAACCAGGCCGCGGAGCGGCTGGGGGCCGGTGAGTGCTGCGCACCGGGCCAGAAATGGTCGACCAGGGCGATCGCCCACCAGATCAACAGGGTGGACACGAATGCCGTGTGCGGACGGACCCAGGCCCCGCTGAGCGTCGACAACGGCAACAGCCAGGCCAGGAGGAAGCGCAGGTCGCTCCAGCGCCAGCCTGCGCCCATGGCGGGGTGAGTCGAACTCATGCCGGGCATGATGCCGCAGCCGAGTCGTGGCGAGAAGGGGGCGCCTCAGATGGGGGGGTCAGCTTCCTAAAATCGCGGGGTGAACCCCTTGCTGAAGCGGCTGCAGCCCTACCCCTTCGAACGCTGGCGCGAGTTGACGCGCGGCATTGCCCCCAACCCATCGCTCAAGCCCATCAGCCTGGGCATCGGCGAACCCAAACACCCGACGCCCGCGTTCATCAAGGACGCCCTGCAGGCGAACCTGTCAGGGCTAGCGGCCTACCCCGCCACGGCGGGTACCGAGGCCTTGCGGCAGGCGTGTGCGGGCTGGGTGCAGCGCCGCTACGGCGTCACGCTGGACGCCGCCACCCAAGTGCTGCCCGTCAACGGGTCGCGCGAGGCCCTGTTTGCGCTGGCGCAGACCGTGCTCGACCCACACGAGCCAGGCCTGGTGGCCTCGCCCAACCCGTTCTACCAAATCTACGAAGGCGCGGCCCTGCTGGCGGGGGCCGACACGTACTACGTCAACGTGGATCCGACTCGCAACTTTGCCCCGCGCTGGGCCGAAGTGCCAGACGACATCTGGGCACGCACCCGGCTGCTCTACGTCTGCTCCCCAGGCAACCCAACCGGTGCCGTCATGCCCCTTGACGAATGGCGCCTGCTGTTCGATCTGAGTGACCGCCACGGCTTTGTGATTGCCTCGGACGAGTGCTACAGCGAGATCTACTTCCACCCGGAGCCGCCCCTGGGGGGGCTGGAGGCAGCCACCCAACTTGGGCGAACTGACTTCAAACGTTTGGTGAGCTTCACCAGCCTGAGCAAGCGCAGCAATGTGCCGGGTATGCGCAGTGGTTTTGTGGCGGGTGACGCGGCCATCATGAAAGCGTTTTTGCTCTACCGCACCTACCACGGCAGCGCCATGAGCTTGACCACCCAAGCTGCCAGCGTGGCTGCGTGGAACGACGAGGCGCATGTGGTGGCCAACCGCACGCTGTATCGTGCCAAGTTTGAGGCGGTGACGCCCCTGCTGGCGCAGGTGCTGGGCGTGGCCTTGCCGGATGCGGGCTTCTACCTGTGGGCCGACGTCGGGCCCACTGGTCTGGATGACGTGACCTTTGCCCAGCGCCTGCTGGCCGAAGAAGCAGTGACCGTCCTGCCCGGCAGCCTTTTGGCCCGCGAGGCCACCGGCCCACACGGCAAGCCCGACAATCCGGGGCGCAACCGCATCCGTCTGGCGCTGGTGGCGGATGAGGCCGAATGCCTTGAAGCCGCCCAGCGCATCGTGCGCTTCTGCAAGAACCTCCAACACTGAGCCCTTCGCTCCACACACACCATGAGCCAACTGCAAGCCGTCATCGAGAAAGCCTGGGAAGATCGCGCCAGCCTGTCGCCTGCCGCCGCACCCGCCGAGGTCAAGGACGCGGTCGAACAGGTCATCGCGGACCTCAACAAGGGCCGCCTTCGGGTGGCTGAGCGCCAGGGCGTAGGTCAGTGGACGGTGAACCAATGGGTGAAGAAGGCCGTGCTGCTGAGCTTCCGCCTGTACGACAACGCCCCCATGCATGCGGGCGATCTGGGCTTCTATGACAAGGTGAAGACCAAGTTCAGCCAGCTGAGCGCCGAAGAGCTGAAGGCCACGGGCGTTCGTGTGGTGCCACCCGCCGTGGCCCGCCGCGGCAGCTTCATCGCCAGGAACGTGGTGCTGATGCCCAGCTACACCAACATCGGTGCGTACGTCGACGAAGGCACGATGGTCGACACCTGGGCCACCGTGGGCAGTTGCGCACAGATTGGCAAGAACGTGCACCTGTCCGGTGGCGTGGGCATCGGTGGTGTGCTGGAGCCCCTGCAGGCCAACCCCACCATCATCGAGGACAACTGCTTCATCGGGGCCCGCTCCGAAGTGGTGGAGGGCGTGATCGTCGAAGAGAACTCCGTCATCAGCATGGGCGTCTACATCGGCCAAAGCACCAAGATCTATGACCGCGCCACGGGCGAGGTGACGTACGGCCGAATCCCGGCTGGCAGCGTGGTCGTCAGCGGCAACCTGCCCAGTGCCGATGGCAAATACAGCCTGTACTGTGCCGTCATCGTCAAGAAGGTCGACGCCCAGACCCGGGCCAAGACCAGCATCAACGAGTTGCTGCGCGCCTAAGGCGCCTCACCCGATTCACCAGAAGGAGCAAGCACGATGAGCGCGGCACCCTCCGGCATGATGGATCGCCTGCTGCGGCTGATGGCCGAGAAGAAGGCTTCCGACCTGTACCTGTCGGCCCACTCGCCGGTGCTCATCAAGATCAACGGCCAGGCCATCCCCATCAACAGCCAACTGCTGGCCCCGGACATGCCGCGCCAGCTGCTGGGCGAGATCGTTCCGGCCAAGCGCATGGAGGAGCTGGCGGAAAGCAACGAGCTCAACATGGCGGTGCCCATGGAGGGTGTGGGCAACTTCCGCATCAGCGCCTTCCGCCAGCGTGGCAGCGTGGCGGTGGTGATCCGCTTCATCACCAACCAGGTGCCTGCACTCGACACGCTGAACGTGCCTCCTGTGCTGGCGGACCTGATCATGGAGAAGCGCGGCCTCATCCTGATGGTGGGCGCCACCGGTGCTGGCAAGAGCACCACGCTGGCGGCAATGATCGACCATCGCAACGCAAGGGCCACTGGC
>CAZRRW010000017.1:0-19418 GCA_964602505.1 uncultured Burkholderiaceae bacterium | reverse complement strand
GGTCTCTTCCGAGCTGGGATGGCTGGGGGTTGGGCTGCTGAGCGCTGGTCTGGTTGCCCTAGGGGTTGCAGGCGATCTTTTTGAATCTGTTCTCAAGCGCAGCGCTGGAGTCAAAGACAGCAGCGGGCTGCTCCCCGGGCACGGCGGAGTGCTGGATCGGCTCGACGCACTCCTGCCAGCCATGCCCTTCGCGATGTTCGTTCTTGCGCTGGGGGAGGTACTTTGATACAGGCAGTGCAGCAGATTTGCGTGCTGGGTTCAACCGGCTCGGTGGGCGAGAACACCCTGGCTGTTGCTGCCATGCATCCTGAGCGATATCGGATCCGGACGCTGACCGCTCACTCGCAAGTTGAGAAGCTGGCGGATCAATGCCTGGCCCATCGTCCGGATTACGCTGTAGTTTCCGATTCGGTCCGCGCCAAATCCCTGAGTCAGGCTTTGAGCGCACGTGGCGTCAGCGACACCACTGTCCTGCACGGTTCGAACGCATTGTGTGAGGTTGCCAGCGATCCGCTGGTGGATACCGTGATGGGTGCCATCGTCGGCGCATCAGGACTGGAGCCAGTGGCCAAGGCCGCTGCAGCGGGCAAGCGTATCTTGCTAGCGAATAAGGAGGCCATCGTCCTGGGCGGGCAATGGTTCATGGCCGAGGTGGCCCGCGGCGGGGCTACCCTGCTGCCAGTGGACAGTGAGCACAGCGCGCTCTTTCAATGCATGCCATCGGAACGTGCCCATTGGAGAGACGAGGTTTCCAAGCTGATTCTGACCGCGTCAGGCGGACCGTTTCGCCAGCGAGATCCAGCCAGTTTTTCGTCGATCTCCCCCGATGAAGCTTGTGCCCATCCGAATTGGGTGATGGGTCGAAAGATCTCGGTCGATTCGGCAACCATGATGAACAAGGCTCTCGAGGTGATTGAGGCCTACTGGCTGTTTGACATGCCGTCTAGCAGGATCGAGGTGGTGGTTCATCCGCAATCTGTGATTCACTCTATGGTGGTGATGAAGGACGCCTCCGTTCTGGCACAACTGGGTACGCCCGACATGAAGGTGCCGATCGCATGTGCCTTGGCCTGGCCCAGCCGTGTGACATCAGGTGCCAAGACGCTTGACTTTACGGGGCTTGGCCCGCTGACTTTCGAGCCTCCCGATCCAAGGCGCTTTCCGGCACTCGGTCTGGCATGGCAGGTGTTGCAGCAAGGTGGTGGGGCGTCCGCAGTGATGAATGCAGCCAACGAGGTGGCGGTGGCTGCCTTCCTGCGGCTTGAACTGGGATTTGACCGGATATCCGCCGTGATCGCGGAGACGCTGTCTGCCCTGGGCGATGCTCCTGCGGGAAACAACCTCGGTGCCGTGCTGGCCATTGATCACGAGGCCAGGTCAGTGGCCGGCACACTGGTCAGGCGATATCGCAACTCGTGACGACGCTGCTCGCATTCCTTGCCGCGTTGGCGCTGCTGATCGTAGTCCACGAATGGGGGCACTACCGAATGGCCGTGGCGTGCGGTATCAAGGTGCTACGGTTCTCAGTGGGTTTTGGCCGCCCGCTGTGGCGCTACCAGAGAACGCCTGATTCGACCGAGTTTGTCATCGGTTCCTTGCCGTTTGGCGGCTATGTGCAGATGCTTGACGAGCGCGAGGGTCCGGTGCCCGTCGAGCTTGCGCGTATGGCGTTCAACCGCAAATCGGTTGGCCATCGTGCGTTGGTCGTCGTGGCTGGTCCGGCAGCAAATCTGGTTCTGGCGATCGTGCTGTACGGATTGGCCGCTTTCGTCGGCATCCAGGAGCCTCGGGCTGTCATCGCCGAACCGACCCCTGGCTCCATGGCGGCACAGGCTGGTCTGCGTGCTGGCGACTGGATCCGCGAAGTGCGTGTTAGCGACAGCGCGAGCACGAATTCCCAGGAAACCTCTTCTTGGATCTCAGTCCGTTCCTACACGGAACTGCGGTGGATCTTGATGCGCGCCGCACTCGAAGGTAACGAGGTACTTCTCAAGGTTTCAGATCCGCAGCAGAGAGGCGATTCAGCGGCTCGGGTCGTCGGGAATCTTCGCTTTGCCGACTTTGATCCCAAGCTGGTGGATCACCGCTTGTTTTCGCGGATTGGTCTGAACGGCCTGTACACGGAGCCGGTGATTGGTCAGGTGCAAGCAGGCGGCGCCGCAGACGTTGCGGGGCTCAGGGCAGGCGATCGTGTGCTGATGATCGATGACAACGCGATCCCTGACGGCAGGACTGTGATTGAGCGAGTCCGTTCCGCAGGGCAAGGCCGCGGGCCGACACAGGTCTGGCAGGTTGAACGTGCAGGCCAACGACTGCAGCTTGCGGTCACGCCGAATGTGACTGAAGAGACGGAAGGCAGGCGGGGCCGGATCGGCGCATTCGTTGGCGCCCCCCCTCCGTTCGACACCATTGAAATGGGCTTGCCACAGGCCCTTCTTTACGGATTGCAGCAGACCTGGGACGCGAGCGCCTTGACCCTGCAGGTGTTGGGCAAGATGCTGATTGGCGAGGCGTCGCTGAACAATCTCAGCGGGCCGATCACGATTGCTGAGGCCGCAGGCCAGTCCGCGAATGCCGGCTTCGCCCCGTACATGGTCTTTCTGGCACTGGTCAGCGTCAGTTTGGGTGTCTTGAATCTGCTGCCACTGCCCATGCTGGACGGCGGACACCTCATGTATTATTCGTGGGAAATCATTCGTGGAAAGCCGGTGCCAGACGCTTGGCTGCAGGCATTGCAGAAGGCAGGCCTGGCATTAATTCTGCTGATGATGTCTCTGGCCTTGTTTAATGACGTGTCCCGGCTCGCGGGGCTCTGATCACCCCGGATCAAATGAATAGATCTTCGACGCCCAGTGCGCCGCTGCGCAACACGTTGGCCATGGCGGTGGCAGCTGTCTTTGCCGCATCGGCTTGGGCGCAAACCAGTTTCACGGTACGTGACATCCGGGTTGAAGGCATTCAGCGTACCGAACCCGGTACGGTCTTCGGTTCATTGCCGTTCCGGGTAGGCGATGTCTACAACGAAGAGCGCGGAACCGCAGCAATCCGGGCTTTGTTTGCCACAGGCCTGTTCAAGGACGTTCGTCTGGAAATCGATCGCGACGTCCTGATTGTCGTTGTCGAAGAGCGACCGATCATCGCCGACGTCACGTTCAGTGGTATTCGGGAGTTCGACCAGGAACAGCTGCGCAAGGCCCTGCGTGAAGTCGGGCTCGCCGAAGGCCGCCCCTATGACCGTGGTCTGGCAGATCGCGCGGAGCAGGAGCTCAAGCGACAGTATCTGGGCCGCAGTCTGTTTGGTGCGGAGGTGGTAACCACCGTAACCCCTTTGGAGCGCAACCGGGTGAATCTCACCTTTTCGGTAGTGGAAGGGGAGACGGCGAAGATCAAGGAGATCCGCATCGTCGGCGCGCGAGCGTTCTCCGAAACCACCCTGCTCAGCCAGATGGACTTGACTACTGGTGGTTGGCTGTCCTGGTACACCAAGTCCGACCGATACTCACGCAGCAAGCTCAACGGGGATCTGGAGTCGATCCGTAGTTTCTACCAGTCACGCGGGTATATGGACTTCCGCATTGACTCAACCCAGGTCTCGATCTCTCCAGACCGGGCGGACATCACCATCGTCATCAACATCACTGAGGGCCCAGTGTTCACCGTCGCTGGTGCACAAGTAGTTGGCGAGTTCTTTGGACGAGACGACGAGTTCAAGAGCCTGGTGTCACTGCGCGCAGGCGAGCCCGTCAACGCTGAGCGGGTGGCTGACGTGGTCAAAGCCATTTCGGAGCGCTTCGGCGCATTCGGGTACGCCTTTGCCAGAGTGGAGCCCCGTACGGAGATTGATCGCACCACCAATCAGGTGCTCTTCACATTTGTCGCAGACCCCGGCCGCCGTGCCTACGTTCGTCGCATCAACATCGAAGGCAATTCAAGAACTCGGGACGAGGTGATCCGCCGTGAATTCCGTCAGTTTGAAAGCGCCTGGTACGACGCCGACAAGATCAAGCTGTCACGTGACCGGGTGGATCGCCTTGGCTTCTTCAAGGAAGTGACCATTGATCAGACGGAGGTCGTTGGAACGAACGACCAGGTGGACATCAACATGAAGGTGGAGGAGAAGCCCACAGGGAATCTGAATCTTGGATTCGGCTTCTCCAGCGTGGAGCGATTCACCGTCACCGCAGGTATCCGCCAGGAGAACGTGTTTGGCTCAGGGCAGTATGTGGGACTGGACTTGAACACGAGCCGCCTGTTCAGGACCCTCGTGTTCAGCTCGGTGAACCCCTACTTCACCAAGGATGGGGTTTCACGGGTGTTCGACGTGTTCTACCGAACGCAGCGCCCGTTCACCCTGGCGCAGGGAGACTATCGGCTGGTGACCTTGGGCACTGGCCTGCGTTTCGGGATCCCCTTCTCGGAGCAGGACACCGTGTTCTTCGGCTTCAATATTGAGGGCACTCGAATCGATCGCGGCAACAACATGCCGACGGCATTCGCCACGTTCATCAACCAGTTCGGGCGCACCTCAGTCAGCGTCCCGCTGACAGTCGGATGGGCCCGCGACGAACGTGATAGCGCCCTCGCACCGTCGCGTGGCACGTTGCAACGGGTCAATGGCGAACTCGGTGTACTCGGTGACACACGTTACTGGCGCGCCACCTATAACGTTCAGACCTATGCCCCTCTGACGCGGGCCTTCACGCTTGCGTTCAATGGTGATGTTGGTTTGGGGGGAGCGTATGGCAACAGGCCATACCCGGTGTTCAAGAACTTTTTTGCTGGCGGCCTGGGCTCGGTGCGCGGCTACCAAGCGGGCACATTGGGCCCACGGGATGCAGCGGGTTTCTTCATTGGTGGCTCGCGCCGCGTCAATCTCAGCATCGAGGCTCAGACTGCCCTGCCTGGCACGGGCAATGACCGTACGATCCGCGCCTTTGGCTTTGTTGACATGGGCAATGTATTCGCACAAGACCAACGCATCCGATTCCAGGACATGCGCATGTCAGCTGGGGTGGGCTTGAACTGGCTGTCGCCACTTGGGCCGCTGCGCTTCTCATATGGCATTCCTCTGAACGCCAAGCCGCAAGATAGAATCCAGCGGTTCCAGTTCCAAGTTGGGACAGCATTTTGATGTTGTGGGTTCGTCGCGTTTTTTTGGTTTTGCTTGCATTCGCTGCACCTCTGGTGTCGGCGCAGTCGGTACGCATCGGTTTCGTGAATACCGAGCGCATCTTCCGGGAGGCAGCGCCTGCCCGTGCGGCTCAGGCAAAGCTTGAGCAGGAGTTCGCCCGTCGCGAGCGGGATCTCACCGAGCAGGGCAACCGTGTGCGGCAGCTCACCGAGCGATTTGAGCGAGACAGCCCCACCTTGTCAGAAGCTGACAAGCAGCGCCGCCAGCGCGAGCTGGTGGATCAGGACCGGGACTTCCAACGCAAACGTCGCGAGTTTCAGGAGGACCTGAACGCTCGCAAGAACGAGGAGTTGCAGGCGGTTCTCGAGCGGGCCAACCGCGTGGTGCGGCAGATTGCTGAGCAGGAGAAGTTTGATGTCATCCTGCAAGAGGCGGTGTATGTCAGCCCGTCCCTTGACATCACCGACCGGGTGCTGAGGGCGCTCAACAGCGGCAACGCCGCGCCCCGCTGATGAGTGACTCGCCGGTTCGCTTGCGCGAGCTGGTTGCCGAGGTCGTGCGGCTGTCCCGGGAAACGCTCACCACGCCAATCGATATTCGCATACGCGGAGATGCAGACCGTGAGGTACTGCGCATTGGCACTCTGGACGATTCGCGACCCGGCGTCGTGAGTTTCCTGTCCAACCCCACCTACCGCCGCAAGCTTGCCACCACGCCAGCCTCAGCGGTACTGTGTACCGCTGAGGCTGTTGACGCTCTTCCAGCGGGATGTGTTGCTCTGGAAACCAGCGAGCCTTATGTCGCCTTCGCACTCCTCACCCAGTGGTGGGCTGCGCGTCGGCGAGCTGTGAGCATGTCGGTCCAGTCGGCCGCACATGGGATTCACCCTAGCGCTGTCGTTGATCCCGCTGCCCGCCTCGAGGCGGGCGTCAGCGTAGGGCCGCTTGCAGTGGTTGACGCCGGCGTTCATCTGGCTCGAGGCGTCCGAGTTGGCGCAGG
Organism: uncultured Burkholderiaceae bacterium; assembly: GCA_964602505.1. Taxonomy (GTDB): domain Bacteria; phylum Pseudomonadota; class Gammaproteobacteria; order Burkholderiales; family Burkholderiaceae_C; genus CAZRRW01. The sequence continues at coordinate 13,288 of CAZRRW010000017.1, read as the reverse complement.
TTGCGTGATTGGACGCGCTTAGCCTGCTTCACCCCCGCGTGACGCTTGCGGATGGCTGCGTTCTTGGACGCCGGGCCATTGTGCACAGCGGTGCCGTCATCGGTGCGGATGGATTTGGTTTTGCGCCAGATCGTGAGCATCGCTGGCTCAAGATTGCCCAGCTAGGTGCTGTGGTGATCGGTGACGATGTGGAGATTGGAGCCAACTCGTGTATTGACCGTGGGGCTTTGGATGACACAGTCATCGGGCATGGCGTCAAGATCGACAACCTGGTGCAGATCGGACACAACGTGCGCGTGGGAGATCACACCGCCATGGCGGGCTGCGTCGGCATTGCGGGCAGTGCAAGCATCGGCGCCCGCTGCACCCTCGGGGGTGGGGCGATCGTACTTGGCCACCTCACCGTGGCCGATGACGTGCACATCTCAGCCGCGAGCGTGGTGACGCGCACCATCAGCAAGGCCGGTCACTACTCCGGGTTCTTCCCACTCGACGAGAATGCGGGCTGGGAGCGCAATGCAGCCAGCCTCAGGCAGCTTCATGCGCTGCGTCAACGGATCCGGGCTCTTGAGTCGGCAGCCCTGGGTTGCAACCCGTCTTCAGAATGAAGTGATCGCGCCTGACGCGAAACACCAGCATGGACATTCACCACATCCTTTCAAAACTTCCTCATCGATACCCGATCCTGCTGGTCGATCGTGTGCTGGAGATGCATCGGGGTGAACGAGTCAGGGCGCTCAAGAACGTCACGATCAACGAGCCCTTCTTCATGGGGCATTTCCCGCATCGCCCAGTGATGCCGGGGGTCTTGATGCTGGAGGCCTTGGCTCAGGCGGCGGCCTTGCTGGCCTTCGAGACACTTGGGGTCACGCCAGACGACAAGAGTGTCTACTACTTCGTAGGCATCGATGGCGCCCGATTCAAGCGTCCGGTTGAGCCGGGTGACCAGCTCATGCTGGATGTGACCCTGGTGCGTTCCAAGGCTGGTATCTTCAAGTTCGCCGCGAAAGCCTCGGTGCGCGACGAGCTTGCGGTGGAAGCTGAGCTGATGTGCACCATGCGCAGCATTGACTGATTGCCATCAGCCTTGATGATGCAGATCCATCCGACCGCCCTGGTCGACCCGCATGCACAGCTAGCCGAAGGCGTGTCGGTCGGGCCCTACAGCGTGATCGGCCCGCATGTCCGCATTGGCCGCGGCACCTCTGTGGGAGCCCATTGCGTGATAGAGGGACACACCACCCTTGGCGAGGACAACCGCATCTTCCAGTTCTGCTCGATTGGCGCGGCGCCTCAGGACAAGAAGTACCGCAATGAGCCGACACGGCTGGAGGTGGGTGACCGCAACACGATCCGGGAGTTCTGCACCTTCAACACCGGAACTTCACAGGATGGGGGCGTGACGCGGGTTGGGCACGACAACTGGATCATGGCCTACGTCCATCTGGCACATGACTGCCAGGTGGGCAGCCACACCATCTTTGCCAACAACTCGCAGCTGGCGGGGCATGTGCATGTGGGCGACTGGGCGATCCTGGGGGGCTTCACGGTGGTTCACCAGTTTGTGCACATTGGTGCGCACAGCATGACGGCCATGTGCTCGCTGCTGTTCGCAGACCTGCCCCCCTTCATCATGGCCCAGGGGCAGCCCGCGCAGGCCCGCTCCTTCAACGCGGAAGGCCTGCGGCGGCGCGGCTTCTCGGACGAGCGCATGGCGGCCGTCAAAGCCATGCACAAGCTGCTGTACCGCGAGGGCCTCACGCTTGAGCAGTCGCGTCAGCAGATTGCTGATCTGGCCGGTGACATGCCCCAGGCGGGATCCGATGTGCAGCTCATGCTCAGCTTTCTGGCTCACAGCGCGTCCGGCTCGCGCGGCATCGTGCGTTGACCATCCATGCCCACCGCACCGCAGGCGGTCCACCTCGCCATGGTCGCCGGCGAAGCTTCTGGCGATCTTTTGGGGTCGATGCTGCTGGCCTCGCTGCAAGCCGCCGTACCCGGGCTGCGGGCCTACGGCATTGGCGGGCCGCGGCTCACGGCCTGCGGGTTTGACGCCTGGTGGCCCAGTGACCGCCTAGCAGTTCGCGGCTACGCCGAAGTGCTGCGCCACTATCGCAGCATCACCCGCATTCGGCGCGATCTCGCCCGTCGGCTGACCACACCTCCGGACGGGCGTCCGCCCAGGTTGTTCGTTGGCATTGATGCCCCTGACTTCAATCTGGGGCTGGAGGAGACGCTCAAGTCACGAGGCATCCGGACCGCGCACTTCGTCAGCCCCAGCATCTGGGCCTGGCGTGGCGAGCGCGTCAAGCGCATCATCCGCAGCACCGACCTGATGCTGTGCGTGTTCCCTTTCGAGCCTGCTCTGTACGCAGGCAGCGGCGTCCAGGCTCACTTCGTGGGGCATCCCCTGGCCGACCAGATCGACCTGGACATCGATCCGATCGCTGCCCGAGTCAGGCTAGCGTCTGTGCTGGGCACCCGCGCGGATGCAGTGACCACTTGGGTCGCGGTACTTCCTGGCAGCCGTGCAAGCGAAATCCAGTACCTCATGCCCACCTTTGCCGACACCCTGCGCGAGTTGCTGCGCCGCAGGCCCGACTGGGGCTTTGTGGTGCCCGCCGCCCCCGGAATGCGGCCTTTGATCGAGGCGAGCCTACATGGGATGGACCGCACACGGGTGTGGGTCTGCGACGGTAGTTCGCACCAGGTGCTAGCGGGCAGCGATCTGGTGCTGGTGGCCAGCGGCACGGCCACACTGGAAGCCATGCTGTTCAAGAAGCCCATGGTCATTGCCTACCGCATGGCCTGGCTGAGCTGGCAGCTCATGAACCGCATGCGCTACCAGCCCTGGGTGGGGTTGCCCAATATCCTGGCAGGCCGCTTCTGTGTGCCTGAGTTTCTTCAGGAGGCCGCCACCCCTCGGGCGCTTGCCGACGCCCTGGAGGCCTGGAGGGACGACCCGCAGCGGGTGGTGGCCGTGCGGCAGGAATTCCGCCAGCAGCACCTGAACCTGCGTCATGACATGGCGAAGGCCGCCACGGGTGTGCTGGCGCCCCTGCTGGTCGCTTGACGATGGCACGCCCACGCCTGCCCCGCCTGGATGCCATGCCCCTGCAGCCGTCGCTGGCCTGGGACACGCCCGGGCTACTAGCCGGCGTCGACGAGGCGGGCCGCGGGCCATTGGCCGGGCCTGTGGTGGCGGCTGCCGTCATCCTGGATGAACTGAACCCGATTGCCGGCCTCGGGGACTCCAAGGCCATCAGTCCCGGCCGCCGCGAGCGTCTGCATGACGAGATCCGGGCCAAGGCCTTGTGCTGCGGTGTGGGCACCGCCAGCCGCGACGAGATCGATGCCCTCAACATCCTCAATGCCACCTTGCTGGCCATGCAGCGTGCCGTGGCGGGCTTGCGCCTGAAGCCCACCAAGGTGCTGATCGATGGGAACCGGCTGCCGGTGCTCGACGTTCTGGCAGAGGCCGTCGTTGGTGGTGATGCCGTCGTGCCCTGCATCTCTGCCGCCTCTATCGTGGCCAAGGTCACCCGCGACCGCATGCTCACCGAGTTGGACGCACGTTATCCGGTGTATGGGTTTGCGCGACACAAGGGCTACGGCGCGCCAGAACATCTGGTCGCACTGCGTGTTCACGGGCCATGCCCTGAACATCGCCTGAGTTTTGCGCCGGTGCGCGAGGCGGCACGTCGGGTCCAGGGCGCGTCGTGATCCGCATCCACTCCCGAGACAACCCATTGGTCAAGGAGCTGCGAAAGCTGCTGGCCAGCCCCGGCGCATACCGCAAGACACGGCAGGTGGTGCTCGAAGGGGCTCACCTGTGCCAGGCCTGGCGGGCCAGTCCTCTGGGACTCGGACGTGAACCGCGGCACGTCATCGTCAGCGAGTCCAGGTTTGCCCAGATCGAATCGGCTCTGATCGGTGTAGCCGATGCGGTCGTCACCATGCCGGACGTGATCATGGGCAGCTTCTGCACCCTGGAAAGTCCGCCCGACCTGGTCTACGTGGTGGATCTGCCTGAACAGCCAGGGCGCCTTCGGCTGGCTCGCGCCACGACGGTCGTGCTGGACCGATTGCAAGATCCAGGCAACGTGGGCTCCATCCTGCGCACGGCAGCTGCCTTCGGGATCCGGCAGGTCCTGGCCCTCAAGGGCACCGCTGCCCTGTGGTCTGCCAAGGTACTGCGGGCAGGACAGGGCGCCCATTTCTCTCTGGACCTGTTTGAGGTGGATGCCATCGAGGCGCGGCACGCCATCGATCTGGCGCAGTTGCCCATCGTTGCCACCAGTTCGCACGCCGCCGAGGCCCTCGACTCGCAGCCTCTGCCGCGCGAGGTGGTCTGGGTGTTTGGCCATGAGGGGCAGGGGGTGGATGCCGCCTGGCTTGAACAGGCCCGCACGCTGCGCATTCCTCAGGTGACTCAGGAGTCTCTGAACGTGGCCGCAGCGGCGGCCATCTGCCTCTTCCACCAGCGATCCGGGCTACATCCGTGAGCGCCCTGGAAATCGGCATCTGGAGTGCCCATCTGGGCGCCGTGCTGGTGGTGTCAGCAGGTCTGGCCGTTGCCATGTTCTCGCGACGGCGTCTCGCCGCCATTCAGGCCCTGGTCTTCATCGCCATCGCCTCGACCTATGTGTCGTCCGCCAGCGGCTTTCTGCTTGTCGTCTGGCCCAACCTGGGTGCCGACGCGTCCCGTGTCGCGTTGGTCAGCGGGCCATTGGCCGGAGCATCGTCGCTGGGGCTGCTGGTCCAGTGGTTTGCCACCGAACGCTTGTCCCGCCTGCTCAATCTCACCCTGCTTTGGGGTACGGTGGCCTTGCTGGTGAGCAGTCTGGTCTGCGCGGCCCTGCCCATGCCTTGGGCTCTGGTGCTGTCGCTCGCGGCGGTTTGGGCGGGGGGTATCGTGGGGACGCTGGTGACCTGGAGGGTGGCCTACGACGGCGACCAACTCGCATGGACGATGCTGGGCAGCTGCTGCTGCATGTTGGTCACCGTTTCCGGCCTGAGCTGGGGGTTGCTGACTGCCCACAACCCGCCGGTGTGGGTTCAGGTCGTCACCGCCGTCAGCGCGGTGGCGTTCTATCTGGTGGCCGGCACCGCAGTCGCACTCAGGGTACGCTACTACACCGCCATCTCACAGGCCTTGCGCCGCGGCACTGCGGTGGACGGGCTGACCCAGCTGCCCACCGGCATCGAGTTGCAGCAACGCCTCATGCCCCTGTTTGCCCGAGCCGCCCGAATCCAGCGCACGCTCGTGCTGGTTGGGGTACATGTGGCCAATGCCACCGCACTGGGTGCCACGCACGGCACCCGTGCCCGGGACCAGGCCTTCTACGCCCTGTCACTGCGCTTGAGGGCGACGGTCGGCACCCGCTACAGCCTGGGTCGTTCTCGCGAAGACGGATTTGTGCTGGTCGTCGACGAGCCGCGCGGTTTCCAAGCGGCCAAGTTGCTGGCTTTTCGCCTGACTGAGGTTCTGCGGCGGCCGATGATGCTGCAGGCCTTTCAGATCAACGACCCCAGCATCGAATGGACACCCTTGGTTGGCGTAGGCGTCTCACCCGTGGTGGTAGACCCCACCAATACCGGCATGGCCATTGAGCAGGCGATGTCCATCGCCGAACAATGTGCCGATTTCGCAAGCGGGGCAGGCACCACCGATCCGCTGTCGCGCGAGATTGTTGAACTGCGTCCCCAGGACGCCTAGGGTTCAGGCCAGTACGGTCAGCAGCCGGTCCAGCCCACCTTCGTTGATCGCCACCATGGCCTGCTCGCGCACCGCTGGTTTGGCGTGGTAGGCCACGCTCAAGCCCCCTGCGTCGCGGCAAGCCTGCATCATCGGTAAGTCATTGGCTCCGTCGCCCACGGCCATCGCCTGGCCAGGTGTGCAACCCAGGGCGGCGCAGGTCTCCAGCAGCATCCTGCGCTTCTCGGCGCCATCGCAGATCTCGCCCCAGGGCTGCTCGACCAGCCGCCCCGTCAACAGGCCCTGGCTGACCTCCAGCACGTTGGAGCGCGTGAAGTCAAAGCCCAGGCAGTCGCGGATGCGGTCGGTAAAGGAGGTGAAACCGCCGGAGACCAGCAGCAGCCTCAAGCCAGCCGCCTTCAGGGCCCGGGTCAGGGTCTCTGCGCCCGGGTTGAGCTGCAGGCGCTGTTCGTACACCTCGTGCAAAGCCGCTTCCGGCACACCCTTGAGCAGGGCCACCCGCTGGCGCAGCGAGGCCTTGTAGTCGGTGATCTCGCCGCGCATCGCGGCCTCGGTGATGGCCGCCACCTCGGCCTTGCGCCCTGCGGCATCGGCAATCTCGTCCACACACTCGATGTTGATCAGCGTCGAGTCCATGTCAAAGGCCGCCAGCTTCAAACGGGACAAGGGATAGGGCGGCACGAAGCCTTGAATCGACAAGGAGGTGTTGTTCATCGGGGTGTCAGTTGTCTTCAGGCCTTGAGATAGCGGGCATCCGACCACGTTGCCAGCCACTGCGGGCGATAAGCCACAAAGATGGCCACGAGCATACCCGTCAGAAAAGCATCTCCCCAGGCCATGAGCCAGGTGGCGACGAGAGGCATCTCACTGCGCAACAGTGGCAGACCGTCCGGCTGCAAGGCGTAGGCCAGCAGCCCGGTCAGAAACAGGCATACCGCCGAGCCGAAGAAACCACGCCCCAGCACATACACAAAGAGGTTTCTGGGCAGGGTTCTGCGCAGCACGGCACCAAAGGCCATCGCCAGGGTAGCGGGCAGCAGCCCCAGCCACACCGTCTGCCCAAGAGCCTCTGTCACGCTCATGGCCCTGAGTGCCCAACTGGCCAAGCCTGCCCAGATCAGTACGCCCACACACATGGGCCATCCCAGCATCAACAGCGCCAACGCAGCCCCCGACAGGTGCACGGGAAGGGGGGAGCCCGACCATTGCGGCAAGCTCCACACCAGCGGCAGCAGCACCAGCCAACATGCGAAGGGCCCTCTCAGTCCGGGTGCCCCCAGCTGCCGCCAGGGGCGAACACTGGCCGCCAGCCCGATGGCCGTCAGGCAGATCGCAGCATCAAGCCAACCCAAGGAGGACATCGTGGGGATACGAGTGTCTAGGCCGCAGCACCCTGGGGGCTGGGCTGACCCAGGTTGCGCAGCACGTCGCGCACCAGTTGCACTCGCTCGCTGGCGTCCTTGGTGTCGCGCTCAATGCGCAGCTTGTCATTGCCCGCCAGCTTGATGTGGCGGTTTCGCTGGATCAGGCTGATGATGCGGGCTCCATCCACCGGTGCCTTCGGCCGGAAGGTGATGCTGACGGCCTGTGGCGTGGCGTCGATCTTCTGCACACCCCAGGGCTTGGTGAGGATGCGCAGGCGATGCACGTCGAACAGGGTCTTGGTGGCCTCTGGCAGCTTGCCAAAGCGGTCGGCCAGTTCCTCCATCAAGGCATCGATCCGGGCGGTGGTGTCGGCGCTGGCCAGCTTCTTGTACAGGCTCAGGCGCACCTGAACGTCACCACAGTAGTCCTCGGGCAGCAGGGCCGGGCTGTGCAGGTTGATCTCGGTGGTGGCCTGCATCGGGTTGACGAGGTCGGGCTCCTTGCCTGCCTTCAGGGCCTTCACCGCCTCGGCCAGCATCTCGTTGTAAAGCTGGAAGCCCACCTCCATCATGTTGCCGCTCTGGTTCTCGCCCAGCACCTCGCCCGCGCCGCGAATCTCCAGGTCGTGCATGGCCAGGTAGAAGCCGGAGCCCAGCTCCTCCATGCTCTGGATGGCATCCAGCCGCTGCTGGGCCTGCTTGGTGAGCCCTTCGGTGTCGAGCACCAGCAGGTTGGCATAGGCCTGGTGGTGGCTGCGGCCCACCCGCCCGCGCAGCTGGTGCAGCTGCGCCAGGCCAAACCGGTCGGCACGGCTCATTACGATGGTGTTGGCGGTGGGCACGTCAATCCCGGTCTCGATGATGGTGGAGCACACCAGCAGGTTGAAGCGCTGCGCCACGAAGTCGCGCATCACTCGCTCCAGCTCTCGTTCGGGCATCTGGCCGTGCGCCACCGCAATCCGCGCCTCGGGCAACAAGGCCTCCAGGGCCTGGCGGCGGTTCTCGATGGTCTCCACTTCGTTGTGCAGGAAGTACACCTGCCCCCCGCGCTTGAGCTCGCGCAGCACCGCCTCGCGGATCACCCCGTTGCCCTCGTTGCGCACAAAGGTCTTGATGGCCAGGCGCCGCTGCGGTGCGGTGGCAATGACGCTCAGGTCGCGCAGGCCCTCCAGCGCCATGCCCAGGGTGCGCGGGATGGGCGTGGCGGTGAGCGTGAGCATGTCCACCTCGGTGCGCAGGGCCTTGATGGCCTCCTTGTGCCGCACGCCAAAGCGGTGTTCCTCGTCCACGATCACCAGGCCCAGGCGGGCAAACTTCACATCCGCGCCCAGCAGCTTGTGGGTGCCCACCACGATGTCCACCGTGCCGTCGGCCAGGCCCTTCAAGGCCGCGCTGATCTCCTTGGCCGAGCGGAAGCGCGACATTTCCATCACCTTCACCGGCCACTGGGCAAAGCGATCCTTGAGGGTCTGGAAGTGCTGCTCGGCCAGCAGGGTGGTGGGCGCCAAGAAAGCCACCTGCCTGCCGCCGGTCACCGCCACAAAAGCGGCGCGCAGAGCCACCTCGGTCTTGCCAAAGCCCACGTCGCCGCACACCAAGCGGTCCATCGGGCGCGGGCTAATCATGTCTTGAATCACGGCGTGAATGGCAGCTCGCTGGTCGGCGGTCTCTTCAAACCCGAAGCTGTTGGCAAAGGCTTCGTAGTCGTGCGGGCTGTAGCGGAAGGCGTGGCCCTCCCGCGCCGCACGTCGGGCATAGATGTTCAGCAACTCGGCCGCCGTGTCACGCACCTGCTCGGCCGCCTTGCGCTTGGCCCGCTCCCACTGCCCGCTGCCCAGCCGGTGCAGGGGCGCCTCGTCGGCGCTCACCCCGGTGTAACGGCTGATCAGGTGCAACTGCGCCACTGGCACGTACAGCAGGGCCTTGTCGGCGTACTCCAGGTGCAGGTACTCCGCATCGCCTTGGCCCAGGTCAATGTGCACCAGTTGCACATAGCGGCCAATGCCGTGCTGCGCATGCACCACCGGGTCGCCAGGCTTCAGCTCGGCCAGGTCCTTGATGAGAGCGTCGACATCGCTGGCCTGCTCCTGCTTGCGACGCCTGCGGGTGGCGGGGCTGGCGGCAAACAGCTCGGTTTCGGTGATGAGGTCAGAGAGTGCCTGGTCGGCATGCTGGGGCAGCGCCAGCGCAAACCCCTGCGCCAGCGGGGCTGCCACCATGCCAAAGCGTTCGCTGCTGGCCAGCCAGTCGGCCCAGCCATCCACCATGGGCAGGGGCAGGTGGTGCTCTCGCAGAAAGTCGCTCAAGCTCTGGCGGCGCCCCTCGGAATCGGCACACAGCAGCACCCGCCGGCCGCCGTTCTGCGCGGCCTGCAGGTGCCGCTTCAGGCTGGCTACCGGGTTGTCGGCCTGGCGCTGCACCGCCACGTCGGGCAGGGGCAGGGTGGCGGTGTGCTGGGCGTCGTCGGCCTTCAGGGCCAGCTGGGCAAAACCATTGGACAGGGCGAAGAACTCGTCGGCCTTCAGGAACAGCTCTGCGGGTGGCAGCACCGGGCGCTCGGGGTCGCCGTGGGCCATCCGGTGGCGTGCGGTGGCGTCAGCCCAGAAGGCCTCAAACGCGGCCTGCAGGTCACCGCGCAACACCAGGGTGGTGTCGGCGCCCAGGTAGTCAAAGACGGTGGCGGTCTGCTCAAAGAACAGGGGCAGGTAGTACTCAATGCCGGCCGTGGCCACGCCCAGCCCCATGTCCTTGTACAGGCGGCTTCGGGTTGGGTCACCCTCCAGCTTTTCGCGCCAGCGGGCGCGGAAGACCTTGCGGGCGTCTTCGTCCAGCGGGAACTCACGGCCGGGCAGCAGGCGAACTTCGGGCACCGGGTACAGGCTGCGCTGGGTGTCCGGGTCGAAGGTGCGGATCGAGTCCACCTCGTCATCAAACAGGTCCACCCGGTAGGGGACGGCCGAGCCCATGGGGAACAGGTCGATCAGTCCGCCGCGCACCGCGTACTCGCCGGGGCTCACCACCTGGCTCACATGCTGGTAGCCCGCCATGGTGAGCTGAGCCTTCAGGCGGGCCTCGTCCAGTTTCTGTCGGGTCTTGAACTCGAAGGTGTAGCCCGCCAGAAAGCTCGGTGGGGCCAGGCGGTACAGCGCCGTTGAAGCCGGCATGAGCACCAGATCCACCTCGCTGGTGGGGTTCTCATCTGTCTTTGCCGCTTTAGTCGCGCTTGGCTTGACCTGCCGCTGCGCAATCTTCCACAGCGTGGCCAACCGCTCGGAAATCAAGTCCTGGTGCGGCGAGAAGCTGTCGTATGGCAGGGTTTCCCAATCAGGGAACTGGCAGACTTTCAACTCGGGCGCGAAAAAGCTGATCTCCTCTGCCAAACGCTGCGCGTCTGCCGCATCAGCGCACACCACCGCCGTCAACAGGCCCGCGGCCTTCTCGCGCTGGGCCAGTTGGGCCAGCAACCAAGCATCGCCACTGCCGTGGGGCAAAGGCAGGGTGAAGCGTTGACCGACGGGGAGTTTGGGGAGCGAGAAATCAGACACGATGCGCGGCGAACAAAGGTGCGAAACGACCTGGCAGGAAAGAAATTCAGCCCTAGTGTTGGGTTCGCCCAAACGTCGCGTCTCTGCTCACCCGCAAACCTAAAGTCACGCGCAGGGCGGCCGTCTGGTTCGAAGGGCGCTTGCCGTTGGGCGCGAATCAGCCGAAGTTGCCCGAGACCTTTGGGGCCGCTTGACACAGATTAGGTTGTTGCAACCCCCGCTTAAACAAGCTCGATTTCTGACGGGATTTGTCCCCATTTGTCATGGTCGTAAATCCCGCAAAAGCAGCGCTGCACAACAACCGGGTTCCCACGGACATTCTTTAGTGCCGATTGTAAAGAGGCTATTGAATCTGCCTATATCCCCGTCGGTGACCTGTTGAGTGTGTCGCTGCCTCCGCTGAGGGTGCGAACCGCGTTTGGTCAGGGTGATCACTTGGAGCAAGCCCTGTTGCTGAATCGGGTTGGTCGGCACGGTGTGGTCGAAATTCATTTTTCAACGATGTCACATTGGTGTCACGAGCCGTACGGAAACTAGGGAATCCAGATATCTAGACATCAGAGGAACGTGTGATCCAGCGCGGAATTGGTCAGGCCGTTTACTTGCAAGTCCAGCGACAGCTTGAGGCGGAAATTCGATCACTGCTTCGCCCTGGGGACTTACTACCGCCGGAGTCAGCTTTAGCTGAGCGTTTCGGCGTCAATCGGCACACGCTGCGCCGAGCCCTCGAAGGGCTGATCGCCGAAGGCTGGGTCGAACGTCGTCATGGGCTGGGCAGTTTCGTGCTGCACAAGCCGTTGGACTATGACATCGGCCAGCGCACCCGCTTTACGGAGACGCTCGAAGCCCAGGGTCGTGTCACTGAGAGCACGGTGCTGCGCAAGCTGCGCATTCCAGCCCAGGGCAGCGTGGCCCAGCGCCTGAATCTCGACGAGGGCGAGCCGGTGGCCTGGATCGAGACGCTGCGAAACGTTGATGGAGCGCCGTTTTGCGTCATTTCACACTACCTGCCCCAGGTGTTGCTGCCGAATCTGCTTGACGGCTACAGCGGCGGATCACTTCACCAATTCATTGAAGCACAGCATGGCTGGCGTTTGAAGCGCACCGAGAGCTTGGTCTCGGGGGTGCTCCCGCAAGGCGATGACGCCAGCCTGTTGGCGATGCCAAGCCACACGCCTGTACTTCGCGTCAAGAGCGTCAATGTGCGCGACTGGGATGAAGCCCCAGTCGAGTACGCCCTGACCCGGTTTCGCGCAGACCGAATGCAACTGCGCTTCACCCCTTGAACCTCGTTGGTTTTCAACTGTTTTCATCAACCTTACAGGAGCTTTCTGAATGTATCGCAAAACGTTTCTGCGCAACACGCTTGCGCTAGGTGTCGCTCTAGCCGGTGTAAGCGTCAGCATCCATACCCACGCCCAAGCGCAGCATGACGGCACCGCCGCAAGGCCGCTGCGAGTGATCCTCGTGCCCGCCGATGGGGGCACAGAGGACGGTACCAGGAGGGACTTTCAACCCATCTTCGGTGCTATCGGACAAGCTACGGGCCTCGCTTTCGACATCAAGGTCGGCCAGAGCTATTCCGCCGTGGTCGAGGCCATGTGTAACGGAGCGGCTGACATAGCTTGGTTCGGCCCAGCCACTTATTTGCAAGCCCGCAGCCGCGGCTGCGCTGAGTTGTTGGCACTGGCCGTGCGGAATGGTGAGTCGGTGTACCACTCAGGCATCTTTGCGCGTGTCGACTCCGGAATCAACAGCATCGCCGACCTCAGGGGCAAGCGGATCGCATTGGGCGACGTGAACTCGACCTCCAGCTTCAACGTACCGGTGGCGATGATGATCGCCGCTGGCGTGGATCCGGCCCGCCAAGCTGGCACCATCAACTTGGCCGGCAGCCATGCAAATGTGCTCAAGGCCCTAGCCGAGGGCTTGGTTGACGCAGGCGGCGCATCCTTCGACTCTTTCGAAAGGGCCGTCAACAATAAGGTTGTGGACCCCAGTAGGGTCAAGATCGTCGCCAAGAGCGCACCAATTCCCTACCCGCCGCTAGCGGTGCATCCGAGGGTAGGCGACGGCGTCAAGGCCCGGCTGCGTGACGCCTTCAGCCGGGTCGATAAGCTGCCTGGTATCAACAGGGATCAGATTCGCGGCTACGGTGGCGGCCGCGTTGACGGCTACACCGCCCAAGTTAGCGAGGCCGACATGGCGGCGGCCGGCAGGATGTTTGACTTGGTCACCGACACTGTCAAGACCGACATCATGAGAAAGGCCAGCACCCGCTGATCTTCACTTGGCGACCGCGAACCTCTGCGGTTATTCCTTTCGAGAGCACCCCTGTAGCTCCTTGCGCAGGGGGGCTGCCCCTGCGAGGCTTCACATGATTGAATTTCAGCAACTCGGTAAGACTTGGCCCGACGGTACACGGGCCTTGTCTGACGTCAGCCTAACAGTCCCGCACGGCCAGTTCTGTGTCGTGCTGGGGCCCTCGGGTGCCGGCAAATCGACGCTGCTACGCGCCGTCAACGGCCTTGTGCGGCCGACCGAGGGCCGTCTGACGATCGACGGTATCGAATTCAACGCGGCCACCGAGCGCGCCCTGCGGCAGCGCGTGGCGATGATCCACCAGCACTTCAACCTGACGCTGCGCATGAGCGTGGCCG
>CAZRRW010000016.1:0-19680 GCA_964602505.1 uncultured Burkholderiaceae bacterium | reverse complement strand
ACCCAGGAAAAACATGGATCCGGCTTCCCGATGCAGCAGCAGCGTGTGCTTGCCGCGCCAGCCCAGTCCTGCCCGCTCGGCGAGCGCCACCTCCATCACCGGGGCTGAGTCAGTGAACACACGGTGGCCGAACGGCCCCACCTCGGCGGCCAGGGCATCGGCCAGCTTCTGCAGACGCTGGCGCAGCACCTTGTGGTAGTCACGCCCGCGGGCATAGACCGACACCACGGCCTCGCCAGGTCGGGCCAGCCGCGCCAGTTCGGCCTCGGCCCAACCGGGCTCACGCCCGCGCGGCAGGTAGTCCATGCGCGCCGTGATCACGCTGACGGTGCCGGGCACCAGCTCGGCCGGGCGGGCGCGCTTGGCGCCGTGGGACGCCATGTACGCCATGCTGCCGTGGAAGCCAGCGTCCAGCCAGTGCTTGAGGCCCACCTCGGCCTCGGCAAGGTCAATGCCCGTCACGGCGGTTTGTGAAAATCCCAGCGCGCGGCCCAGGGACTGGATGCGCTGCTTCAAGGCGCCCGGCTCGGGCAGGCGCTCAAGCGGGCTGGGCGTCAGGGCTTGCATCAACTTCAGGCGAAGAACACGGTTTGTCAGAGATCAAGGCCACCACCAGAACGCTCGTCCTGCCAGACGAGGCCGCCACCCAGGCCTGGGCACAGGCCCTGGCGCGGGCGGTTTGTGCCGCACACCGAGCACAGCCGGATTGGAGCATGCACCTGAACCTGAGTGGCCCGCTAGGGGTCGGCAAGACCACCCTGGTGCGCCACCTGTTGCGCGCTTTGGGCTTTGGGGGGCGGGTCAAGAGCCCCACCTACACGGTGCTGGAGCCCTACATGCTGCCGGTTCCTGAGGCGGTCGATCTCGCTGTCAGCCACTTTGACCTGTACCGATTCGCTGATCCGCGCGAATGGGATGACGCGGGCTTTCGCGAGGTATTGGCGTCGGCTGGCCTGAAGCTGGTGGAATGGCCCGACAAGGCCACGGGGCACTTGCCCAAGCCGGACGTGCAGATTGAGCTGTCGCCTGGGCAGGGCGAGGCCAGGGAGCTTCGCTGGACGGCACTTACAGATGCCGGCAAGCAGCTGGGCGATCCGCCCGGGCATGAGTTGCGCGCGAGGCCATGACCACCGTGCAAGACAGAGGAGACGCCGTGCCCGCGCGCCGCCGAGTGCTGCAGGCGGGCACCGTGGTGCTGTTGCTGGGGCGCCGTGAGCTGGCCTTCGGTGCAGGCATCGTGGCCGTTCGGGTGTGGCCCGCGCCCGACTACACCCGGGTGACCATTGAAAGCGACACGGCCCTTCAAGCCCGGCACTTCGTGGTGCAAGGCCCCGACCGCCTGGTGGTGGACATCGACGGCCTGGAGCTCAGCCCCACCCTGCGCGACCTAGTGGGCAAGGTGCGTGCAGACGACCCGTTCATCGCCGGAGTCCGGGTGGGGCAGAACCAGCCGCGGGTGGTACGTCTCGTGGTCGACTTGAAGCAGCCCATCCTGCCCCAGGTGTTCACCTTGCCGCCGATTGCGGCGTACCAGCACCGCCTGGTGTTCGACCTGTACCCGACGCAAGAACTTGACCCGCTGCTCGCGCTCATCCGCGACAAGGAAAGAGCCACCGCAGCCCCCGACCCGCTGGGCGAGCTGATGGCCCGGCGCAGCCAGTCCAGCCCTGTATCGCCCCCGGCAGCTTCGCCGCAGGCCGCAACGCCATCCACCTCAACCACCCAAGGGTCTGGCACCCAGGCCCAGCCCAGCCGCCCGCTGGCGACAGCGCCGTCCGTGCCCGCGCCCGTCGACCCGGTGAAGACAGATCGCCTCATCACCGTGGCCCTCGACCCAGGCCATGGCGGAGAGGATCCCGGCGCGGTTGGACCGAGCGGCCTGCGCGAGAAAGACGTGGTGCTGCGGGTGGCGCAACTGGTTCGCGACCGCATCAACGCCGAGCCGAACATGCGAGCCATGCTCACTCGCGATGGCGACTTTTTCGTGCCGCTGGCGCAGCGGGTGCGCAAGGCGCAGCGGGTCCGGGCTGACTTGTTTGTGAGCATCCATGCCGACGCCTTCTTCACCCCGACCGCCGGCGGAGCCAGCGTGTTCGCGCTGAGCGAGCGAGGCGCCAGCAGCAGCGCCGCACGCTGGATGGCCGACAAGGAGAACGGTGCCGACCGCATCGGTGGCATCAACGTGGCCGTGCGCGATGCCCAGGTGGCTCAGGTCATGGGCTCCATGGCCGTGACCGCGCAGATTCAGGACAGCCTGCGGGCAGGCGCCGAGCTGCTAGGCGAGCTCAGCCGCCTGGGCCGCCTGCACAAGCCACGGGTCGAGCAGGCCGGCTTTGCGGTGCTGAAGGCGCCCGACATCCCGAGTGTGCTGGTGGAGACCGCCTTCATCAGCAACCCGGCGGAGGAGGCGCGTCTGGCAGACCCCGCATTCCAGGAGCGGCTGGCCGAGGGCATCACCCGGGGCATCAAGCGCTACTTCGCCCGCAACCCGCCCTTGGCGCGAGGGCCCACCAGTTGAGGGGGGCGCCTAGCCGGCCCTGACCTTGTCCGCCCGCCCGGCCCGCCAGCCACCATAGATGGCGATCAGACCAGGGATGATGATGAGTGCCCAGATGATTTTTGACAGATTGGCCTGCACCCACGGTAGGTTGCCAAACAGGTAGCCCGCTGTGCACAGCCCCACCACCCAGATGAAAGCGCCGACCACGTTGTAGAGCGTGAACTTGCCGCGGTTCATCTCGGCCACACCTGCCACAAAGGGGGCGAAAGTGCGGATGAAGGGCATGAAGCGGGCGATGATGATCGTCACTCCACCATGCTTTTCATAGAAGGCATGGGCCTGCTCGAAGCGGCGGCGGTTGAACCATCGGGAATTGGGCCATTGCCACACCTTGGGTCCGAAGAAGCGCCCGATCGAGTAGTTGGTCTGGTCGCCCAGGATGGCGGCCACCAGAAGCACCGCCATCGCCACTGGCAGGCTCATCAGCCCCGCGCCGCACAACGCCCCCACCACGAACAGCAGCGAGTCACCGGGCAGGAAGGGCATGACCACAACACCCGTCTCTGTAAAAACGATGAGAAACAGCAAGGCATAGACCCACACGCCGTAGGCCGCGACAAACTCGGCCAGGTGATCGTCCACGTTGAGGATGAAATCGATGAGAAAGTGGGCCACTGCGGCCGCGAGCGTGGTGAATTCCATGGGTGCCGATTATCCGAGGGCCTTCCTAGAATCTGCGGGTGAATGCCGTGATGTCCCCAGCCAGCCAGGCCCATGCATCGGGGCTTGCCGCCCTGCCTGAGGCAGCAGCGACCCGCGCCTACCGCCCCATCCGCGAACTGCCGGACGAACTCATCAGCCAGATCGCGGCTGGCGAGGTGATCGAACGGCCCGCCTCGGTGGTTCGCGAACTCCTGGACAACGCCCTCGACGCTGGCGCACGGCACGTCACGCTGCGGCTGCAGGCAGGAGGCGTTCGGCTGATCGGCGTGGAGGACGACGGATACGGCATCCCCCGTGACGAGCTGGCGGTGGCCTGCAAACGCCACGCCACCAGCAAGATCACCAACCTGGACGATCTGGAGCAGGTGGGCACCATGGGCTTCCGAGGCGAGGCACTCGCCGCCGTGGCCAGCGTGGCCGAGCTGAGCATCACGAGCCGCTGGGCCCACAGCACCGATGCGGCGGGACAGGCCTGGCGCCTGGACGCCCGCTCGGGCGAGTTGCAGCCCGCCGCTCGCGGCACGGGCCCAGACGGTCAGGCCAGTGGCACGACGGTGGAGGTGCGTGAACTGTTCTTCGCCACCCCGGCACGCCGAAAGTTCCTCAAGACCGACGCCACCGAGCTGGCCCATTGCCTGGAAGCCGTCCGCCGACATGCCTTGGCGCGCCCCGACGTGGCCTTCGCGGTCTGGTCTGACGGCAGACTGGTGGAGCACTGGCGCGCCGGTTCCCTGGGCCAACGCCTGGCCGACGTCCTGGGTGGAGACTTGGCGGCCGGCATGCTGCCGCTGGCTCCCAAGGGGCAGGTCTGCCGGGTCGCAGGCCACATTGGCACGCCCGAGCAGGCCCGCTCGCGCGGCGACCTGCAATACGCATTCGTCAACGGGCGGTTTGTTCGCGACAAGGTCATCAGCCACGCGGTACGGGCCGCCTTTGAGGACGTGCTGCATGGGCACCGGCACCCCGCCTATGTGCTCTTCGTGGAGGTGGACCCGGCCCAGGTGGACGTCAATGTCCACCCCACCAAGATTGAGGTGCGTTTTCGCGACGGGCGCCTCGTTCATCAGACGGTGCAGCATGCGGTAGCAGATGCCCTCGCAGCAAGCCGCGCGGGCACGTCGGCCGCGCCAGTGCTCAAGCTCGGGCCTGCCGAGGGCCCTGCGTCGGCGCCAACAACCTCGCCGCTGGCCATGGCCAGCCCGGCGCGGCTCTGGGGTGCCGAGGCCTTCGCCCCGGCAGACGTACCAGGCCTGCCCGTGCACGACGCGCAGGCCCCCTACGCCCCATTGGCCAGCCCGCAGGGCGCCACCGGCGCCAGCGCTGCGTCTGGGGCCAGCACGGATGAACCCCTGGGCGAGGCCATCGCACAGCTGCACGGCATCTACATCCTGGCCCAGAACGCCCAGGGCCTCGTGGTGGTGGACATGCATGCCGCGCACGAACGCATCGTCTACGAGCGGCTGAAAACCCAGCTTGCCCAGAAGAAGCTGGAGGCTCAGCCCCTGCTGATTCCCGCCACGTTTGCCGCCACCCCTGCTGAAGTGGCGGCTGCCCAGGCGCACGACACCACCTTGCTGGCCCTGGGGCTGGACCTCTCGGCCCTGTCACCCAAGACGCTGGCCGTGCGCAGCGTCCCGGCCGTCCTGGCCGACGCCGACCCGGTGGCCCTGGCGCGCAGCACCCTGGCCGAGTTGGCCAGGCTGGACGACCAGACCAGTGCCCAGCATCTGGTGGCCCGGGCCCAGGACGATCTGCTGGCCAGCATGGCCTGTCACGCGGCCGTGCGTGCCAACCGCCGCCTAAGCCTGCCCGAGATGAACGCCCTGCTGCGTCAGATGGAAGCCACCGAACGCGCCGACCAGTGCAACCACGGCCGGCCCACCTGGCGACAGGTGAGCCTCGCTGACCTGGACCGACTATTCCTGCGTGGGCGGTAAGCAGCGCCTTGCACCCGCCTGATCCGTGAAGACCATGGACCCATGCTTCGTGGTGACCCTGCTCGGCCTGCTGCTGGGCATCCAACCCGTCACCACCGACCTCTATCTGCCAGCCCTGCCCTCGCTGCCCGCCACGTTCGACACCAGTGCGGCACGGGTGCAGCTCACCTTGTCGGTGCTGTTGATCGCTTTTGGGGCCAGCCAGCTGTTCCTGGGGCCCGCGTCCGACCGCTGGGGCCGCCGCCCGGTGCTGCTGGGCAGCTTGGCGGTGTATGCCGCCTCGGGCCTGGCCGCAGCCTTCGCCCCCAGCATCGAGGTGCTGGTCGCGTTGCGGGCGCTGCAAGGTGGCGCCATGGGCGGGGTGGTGATGGCGGCCCGCGCCATCGTGCGCGACCTCTACGAGCCCGCACAGGGCGCCCGCATCATGGCCAAGGCGCTGGCTGGACTGGGTGTGCTGGCCTGCCTGAGCCCGCTGACCGGCGGGCTCCTGGCCCAGGCCTTCGGCTGGCAGGCGACTCTGCTGGCGGTGGCTGCGTTCGGAGTGCTCAGCTGGCTGGTAGTGCAGCGCGGCTTTGTGGAAACGCTCGCCCAGCGCCGGCCGGATGCGCTGGCCCCGGCACAGATGTGGGCCAGCTGGGCGGCCATTGCACGCCACCCCACGTTTCGCGCCTGGACTCTGCTGCTGAGCTGTTCCTACGCCGGGTTGTTCACCTATCTGGCCACTTCGTCCTTCGTGCTGATCGGTGCCCTGGGTTTGACACGGGTGCAGTACGGCTGGGCCATGTTGCTGAACTCCGCCAGCTTCATCCTCGGCACCTTTGTGTGCCGTCGGCTGCTGCCCAGGCTGGGCATGCGGCGCGCGGTGATGGCCGCCGGGGTGGTGTCGCTGGCCAGCGGCAGCTTGCTTGGGGTGCTGGCCTGGGCCGAAGTGCACTCGGTCTGGGCGGTGATGGGGCCGATGGTGCTGTTCATGCTGGCGCATGGGGTGCACCAGCCCTGCGGCCAGGCGGGGGCTGTCGGGCCGTTTCCGCTGGCAGCCGGGGCCGCGTCAGCCTTGTCTGGATTCGTGATGATGGTGTTTGCCTTCGGCATGGGCCACTGGGTCGGCTGGCGGCTCGACGCCCAACCGGCCAGCGTGGTGCCCTTGGCTCAGGGCATGTGGTTCTGGTCGGTGGCCATTGCACTGTGCGCCTGGACGCTGGTGCGCTCCGACGGAGGCAAAGCCCATGCCTGAGGCGTCTGCGCCCACACTGCCGCGCCTCCTGTGTCTGGCCGGGCCCACCGCGTCGGGCAAGTCGGCCGCAGCCTTGCACATCGCGCAGGCGCTGGGGGCAGAGATCATCAGCGTGGACTCGGCACTGGTCTATCGAGGCATGGACGTAGGCACCGCCAAGCCCAGCATGGCCGAGCGCGCTCAGGTGCCCCACCATCTGATCGACCTGCGCGAGGTCACCGAACCTTACTCGGCAGCCGATTTTGCGCGCGATGCCCGGGCCTGTGTGTCAGCCCTGGAGGCCAAGGGCAAGCGAGCGTTGCTGGTAGGCGGCACCATGCTGTACTTCAAGGCCCTGCTCGACGGCCTGCACGCCTTGCCCAGCACCGATGCCGCTACCCGTGCCAACGTGGCCCGCCGGGCGGCTGAACTGGGCTGGCCCGCCCTGCATGCAGAGCTGATGCAGGTGGATGCAGCGACGGCGGCACGGCTCAACCCCAACGACGCCCAGCGCATCGGCCGAGCGCTGGAGGTGTGGCTGCAGACGGGCAAGCCCCTGTCGGCCTGGACCGCCGAGGCACCGCGTCAGCCCGGGCCGCGTGCCGCGCTGGTGAGCCTGGAGCCCACCGATCGGGCTTGGCTGCATCAACGCATTGACTCCCGGTTTGATGCGATGCTGGCCGCTGGCTTGCTGGACGAGGTGCGTGCGCTGATGAGGCGCCCCGGTGTGCATGCCGACCTGCCCGCCCTGCGGGCAGTCGGTTACCGGCAGGCCTGGGCGACGATCGAGGCAGAGGCAGCACACGAGCCTTCCGCCCGGCACCCAGGCCGCCTGCTTCGGCCCGCCGCCATGTCGGCCCTTCGCGAACAGGGCATTGCCGCCACGCGGCAGTTGGCCAAGCGCCAACTCACCTGGCTGCGCAGCCTGAGCCAACGGCAGGTGGTGGCCTGCGAGTCAGTGAACGCCGCCGAGCAGGCGCTGGCCTTGTTTCAGCAGGCGCTCGCCCACCCATGACTAACCCCACTTCGCCCCTTGTCATGCTGGCCGTGGTCGGCTTGTCCAAGCGCTACGGCGATGTGGCGGTGTTTACCGACGTCCACTTCCAGGTGGCCGCTGGCGAGTTCGTGGCGGTGGTGGGGGACTCTGGCGTGGGCAAAAGCACCCTGCTCAACTGCATTGCGGGCCTGGACGAGCCCAGCAGCGGCAGCGTGCAGCTGGCCGGGGCAGATGTGCTGGGCCTGGGCGAGCGGGAGCGCGCCAGCCTTCGACGCAGCCAGCTGGGCTTCGTGTTCCAGGCCTTTCATGTACTGCCCCATCTGAACGTGGCCGACAACACCGGCCTGCCCCTGCTCCTGCAGGGCGTGCCGGCACCGCAACGGCAGGCCCGGGTGACGGCGATGCTGGCGGCTGTGGGCCTATCCGGCCTTGAAGCCCGCATGCCCTCGCAGCTGTCGGGCGGGCAACTGCAGCGGGTGGCCATTGCACGGGCCCTGGTACATCGCCCCAGCCTCATCCTGGCGGACGAACCCACGGGCAACCTGGATCCGGGCACCGCCGCGCAGGTGCTGGACGTGCTGGTGGCGCAGACCCGGCAGGAAGGCGCCGCCTGTGTGCTGGTGACGCACTCCGAGGCCGCGGCCGCACGGGCCGACCGGGTGCTCCACCTCACCGCAAGCGGCATCCGTTGAACCCCTGCAATCGGTTGCATCAACAGCCCGCCATGCTCGCACTTCTGCGCTACTTGTCTTGGCCAGAGGTTCAACTGCACCCTTGGCGGCACGCCGCCGCGTTGGTGGCAGTGGCCCTGGGCGTCGCACTGGCCTTGGCGGTGCACCTGATCAACGAGTCGGCCTTGTCCGAGTTCTCGCAGGCAGTTCGCCAGATCAATGGCCAGCCCGATGCCGAGCTGCGAAGCGCGGACGGCAAAGGCTTTGATGAGGCCATATACACGCAGTTGGGCGGGCACGCGGGCGTGCGGCTGGCCAGCCCCGTGATTGAGCGGGCCACCTATGCCATCGGGCCCGAGGGCCGACGGGTGCCTGTCCGTGTGCTGGGGCTCGACGCGCTGTCGGCGGCCCCGCTGTCGCCAGCCCTGGTGCCGCGTGGATTTGGAAACGCCCCATCGTCGTCTGGCCAGCAGGCTGAGCCTGAGGGCAACCGGTTTGACTTTCTTGCCCAGGACACGGTGTTCCTCAACCCAGAGGCACGACAGGCACTAGGCCTGCCGTTGGAGAGACAGGGCGACGAATGGATCCAGCTCCAGGTGGGCCTGGACCTGCCGCGGTTTCGGGTAGCCGGGCAGGTCGTGGCAGGCGGTGGGCCGCTGGCGGTGATGGACATCGCGACGGCCCAGGTGGCCTTCGGCATGGTGGGTCGGCTGTCGCGCATCGACCTGCAACTGCAGCCAGGGGCTAGCGAAGCACGGGTGATGGCCGACCTGATGCCGCCACCGGGCGTGGTGATCCAGCGCCCCGCGGACCAGACCCAGCGGGTGAGCACCCTGTCGCGGGCCTACCGGGTCAACTTGACAGTGTTGGCTTTGGTGGCTCTGTTCACCGGGGCCTTTCTGGTATTTGCTGTCCTCAGCCTGGGCGTGGCCACGCGCAGCCCCCAGTTGGCGCTGCTGGGCGTTCTGGGTCTGCCGCAGCGCGAACGCTGGCAGCTGGTCCTCGCCGAGGCGGCGCTGTTGGGCAGTATGGGGGCGGCTCTGGGTGTGGCCCTGGGCACCGGCCTCGCCTGGGCTGCCCTGCGGCTGCTGGCGGGTGACTTGGGCGGTGGCTACTTTCCCGGGGTGACGCCCGCCCTCCGGTTCACCCCCGTGGCAGCCCTCGTCTTTGCGGGGCTGGGCCTGATCGCAGCGCTCCTGGGCGCCTGGGGCCCTGCACGCACGGCGCAGCGCCTCGCTCCGGCGCAGGCCCTCAAGGGCTTGGGGGGCGGTGCGCAGGCCGTGCGGCATTGGCCTGGGCCCTTGCTGCTGGGGCTGGGGGCCACACTGGCGTTCGCCCCCCCTGTGGCCCAGTTGCCGCTGTTCGCCTATGTGTCAGTGGCCCTGCTGCTGATTGGCGGCATCGCCTGCGTGCCCATGGCCGTCTCAGGTGCCCTGCACCTCGTGCGCCCACTCGCAGAGTGGCGCGCCGAGACGCTGCTGGGCATGTCGCGGGTACATCACGAGCGGCAGGCCGCCACAGCGGCCATCGCTGGGGTGGTGGCCAGTGTCAGCCTGGCGGTCGCGCTCACGGTGATGGTGGCGAGCTTTCGGGAGGCTGTGACGCAATGGCTGGAACGGGTGCTGCCAGCCGACCTGTATGTCCGCACCGCTGTCACCGTCGCGGCGTCAGACACCGCCTTTTTTGACCCGAGCGTGGTCGCGCAGATCAGGGCTTTGCATGGCGTGGCGCGGGTGGATGCGATCCGCCTGGTCAGCCTCACGCTGGCACCCGCACGCCCCAGCGTGGCCTTGGTGGCTAGGCCGCTGGTCGATGCTGCAAAGGAACTCCCACTGGTGGGAGACACCGTTGCGTTGCAGACCGTCGCACCCCCAGGAGCCATCGAGGGGTACGCCAGTGAAGCCCTGGTGCAGTTGTATGGCGCACACCCAGGCACGGTGCTGGCAGTGCCCTTGGGCGGGCGAACCCAGCCCGTCTTCATCCGTGCTGTGTGGCGCGACTACGCGCGCCAGCATGGCTCGCTCGTAATTCCGCTCGACGCCTACCAGCAGGCATCTGGCGACATGCGGCTCAATGACCTGGCGATCAGCCTGGCCCCAGGTGCAGCCTTGTCCGAGGTCCAGCAAGGGATCCGCAGCCTGTTGGCGCAGCCGGCGCTGGTGGAGTTCGCCACCAGCAGCGACATCCGCCAAGTGTCGCTGCGCATCTTTGACCGCAGCTTTGCCGTGACCTATTGGCTGCAAGGGGTGGCCATTGCGATTGGCCTGTTCGGCATTGCCGCCAGCTTCTCGGCCCAGGTGCTGTCGCGCACCCGGGAGTTCGGAGCGCTGGCTCACCTCGGCCTGACCCGTCGACAGGTGCTGGCCGTGGTGACCACCGAGGGCGCAGCACTCAGCCTGGTGGGGGCCGCGCTGGGGCTGGGCCTGGGCATCGCGGTGAGTGTGGTGCTGGTGAAGGTGGTCAACCCGCAGAGCTTCAACTGGACCATGGACCTGCTGCTGCCCTGGGGGCGGCTGCTTCTGCTGGGCGCAGCGGTGGTGGCTGCAGGCACCGCGACGGCCTGGCTGGCCGGGCGAACGGCCTCCTCCCGCCAGGCCGTGCTGGCGGTGCGCGAGGACTGGTGAGCCGCCAACGCAAGGCCCTCGGCAAAATCAAGCGATGACCACCTCGCGTGCATCCAAGGGCCGAGCCTGGACCGACCGGGCCATCGCCCTCATCGAGGCCGACTACGCCCGAAGCGCCGACACCCACCTGATCCCCCTGCCGCTGCCACGCTTTGCCGAGGCTGGCATCGACCTCTATCTCAAGGACGAGTCGACCCACCCCTCGGGCAGCCTGAAGCACCGCTTGGCACGCTCTTTGTTCCTCTACGCGCTGTGCAATGGCTGGGTGTCCGAGGGCACCACGGTGGTAGAGGCCTCATCGGGCTCCACTGCCGTCAGCGAGGCCTACTTCGCCCGCCTGCTGGGCCTGCCCTTCGTGGCGGCCATGCCTCGCAGCACCTCGGCCGAGAAGGTGGCAGCCATTGAGTTCTACGGCGGCCGCTGCCATTTTGTGGATCGCGCCTCCGAGGTGTACGCGGCATCACAGGCCTTGGCCCGGGAGACGGGTGGGCATTACATGGACCAGTTCACTTACGCCGAGCGGGCCACAGACTGGCGCGGCAACAACAACATCGCCGAAAGCATCTTTGCCCAAATGCGGCATGAGAGACACCCGACCCCAAGCTGGGTGGTGGTGGTGGGTGCGGGCACCGGGGGCACCAGCGCCACCATCGGGCGCTATGTGCGCTACCAGCGCCATGCCACCCGGCTTGCCGTGGTGGATCCGGAAGGCTCGGTGTTTGCGGCCTACCATGCCAGCGGCGATACAGGCCTCACGGGACGAGGCAGCCAGATTGAAGGGATTGGGCGTCCCAGGGTCGAGCCGAGCTTCCTGCCCGATCTGGTGGATCGCATGATTGAGGTGCCAGACGCGCAGTCGATTGCGGCCATGCGTGTGCTGGGCAAGCTGCTGGGCAGGCCAGTGGGGCCCAGCACGGGCACCAATTTCGTGGGCGTGCTGATGCTCGCGCGTGAGATGCTGGCCGCTGGGCAACAGGGGGCCATCCTGACCCTGCTTTGCGACAGCGGCGACCGCTATGCGCGCACCCACCAGAACCCCACCTGGTGTGCCGAAGTGTTTGGCGACTGCACACCCGAGCTGGCCAACGTGCAAGCTTGGGTTGCAGGCCCTTGAGGGGCAGCGCGTGATGGGTGAAGACGCATGTTAAGGCGCGGTGTGCTGGCCTGGGCTGGCTTGGCGCTGGGTGGGGCTGGCGCTGGCGCTGGCCTTGCGGCGGTGCCCTCACCCCCAATGGCGTCAAGGCCCGTGGTGGCGCCGGGCCGCGCCCTGCGCTTCCCGCAAGACTTTGGGGCACACCCCTCGTTCCGCACCGAGTGGTGGTACATCACCGGCACCCTGCAGGTGCCTCAGGCGCAGCGCCCCCACGGGTTCCAGATCACGTTCTTCCGCTCCCGCGTGGACGCCAAGGTCGCGAAGGACAGCCGCTTTGCCACCCGCCAGCTGCTGTTTGCCCATGCAGCGCTGACCGATCTGGCCGAAGGGCGGCTGCGCCACGATGAGCGCATTGCCCGAGAAGGATTCGGCATCGCCCAAGCCAAGGAGGGAGACACCGACGTGAAGCTGCGCGACTGGCGGTTGGCCCGACGCGATGAGGGCAGCGACGCGGCCCGGCAGTCGGTCTATGCCGCCCAGCTCACGGCCCAGGGATTTGGGTTTGACCTGCAGTTCACGGAGACCCAGCCGCTCATCCTGCAAGGCAAGGCGGGCTACAGCCAGAAGGGGCCAGACGCCTCGCAGGCCAGCCATTACTACAGCAAGCCGCACCTCGCCGTGGCGGGGCGCCTTCAGATGGGCGGCAAAACGCACCGCGTCCAAGGCACCGCCTGGCTGGATCACGAGTGGAGCGAAGCGCTGCTGCACCCCGACGCCGTGGGCTGGGACTGGATTGGCATGAACCTGCACGACGGTGGTGCGCTCACGGCCTTCCGGTTGCGTCGGCGCGATGGCAGCACCCTCTGGACAGGAGGGTCGTGGCGCCCTAAGGGTGGGCCCCAGGCTGATCTGCAGGGTGCCTTGACCTGGACGCCGCTGAGATGGTGGGAAAGCCCGCTCACCAAAGCCCGGTACCCAGTCGCGTGGAAGGTGGCCACCCCGGTGGGGCAGTTCACGGTACGCAGCCGCCTGGATGCCCAGGAACTCGACAGCCGAGCCTCCACGGGGACCGTGTACTGGGAAGGGCTGAGCGACCTGCACGACGAACGCGGGCGGGCAGTGGGACTGGGCTACCTGGAGATGACCGGCTACGCGGGGGCACTGCGGCTATGACCCAGCAGGCGGCAAGCCCCAGCGAGGCAGCTGACAAGGCAGTAGCCCGGCTGCCCGCGCTGCGGGGCCTCTGGCCCTTTCTGCGCCCGTATCGCTGGCAACTGGGTCTGGCCGCGGTGTTCCTGCTGCTCGCGGCCGCCAGCACGCTGGTGCTGCCCTTGGCGCTGAAAAGCCTGATCGACCAGGGCTTCATTGGCGACACCCCTGAGGCCAAGCTGGCCGCACTGCGTGGGCACTTTGGGCTGCTGTTCGGTGTGACACTGGTGCTGGGCCTGACCAGCGCGGCGCGGTTCTACATGGTGAGCTGGCTGGGCGAGCGAGTCACCGCGGACGTTCGCAAGGCGGTGTATGCCCACGTCATCCAGCAAAGCCCCGCGTTCTTCGAGACCACCCGCACGGGGGAGGTGCTTTCGCGCCTGACCACCGACACCACCCTGGTTCAGACCGTGGTGGGGTCGAGCTTCAGCGTGGGCCTGCGCAATGCCGTGATGGGCGTGGGTGCGATGGCCATGCTGGTCATCACCAACCCCTATGTCATGGGGCAGGTGCTGCTCATCCTGGCACTCATCGTGGCGCCAGCCGTGGTCGTCAGCCGCCGCGTGCGCAAGCTGTCACGCTTCAGCCAGAACCGAGTGGCCGATTCGTCGGCCATCGCCGCCGAGGTGCTGAATGCGGTGCCACAGGTGCAGAGCTATGCCCAGGAAGACCGCGAGGCTCGGCGCTTTGCCCAGGCTGCCGAGGATGCGGTACGCACGGCCAACCGGCGCAACATGACCCGGTCGTCGCTCACCGCCTTCATCATCTGCGGGGTGTTCGGCGCGCTGCTCTGGGGCCTGTTCCAGGGCACGCAGGCCGTGCTGGCCGGACGCATCACCGCCGGGCACCTGGGCCAGACCGTGGTGTACGTCGGGCTGCTCGCAGGCAGCGTGGGCATCCTCGCCGAGGCCTGGGGCGACCTGCTGCGGGCGGCGGGCGCCACCGAGCGCCTCATGGAACTGCTGCATGCCCGCTCCCCGGTCCAGGAGCCGGCCTCGCCGCAGCGCTTTGCTCCAGCGCCGCAGGGCTCGCGCGTTGAATTGCGCGACGTGTCTTTCTGCTATCCATCACGCCCTGGCGCTCCATCGCTGAGCGGTGTGTCCCTCTCAGTGCAGCCCGGGGAGACGGTGGCGCTGGTGGGCCCAAGCGGTGCTGGCAAAACCACCCTGTTCCAGTTGCTGCTGCGCCTGTACGACACCCAGCAAGGCAGGGTGAGCATTGACGGGGTGGATGTACGAGACGCGAGCTTGCGAGACCTGCGCGAGCGGGTGGCCTTCGTCAGCCAGGATGCCGTCATCTTTTCCAGCAGCGTGGCAGACAACATCCGCTACGGGCGCCCCAACGCCACCGACGACGAGGTGCAGGCCGCCGCCCGGGGTGCCTTTGCCGACGGCTTCATCCAGGACCTGCCCGAGGGCTACAACACCTACGTGGGCGAACGGGGTGTGCGCCTGTCAGGAGGGCAACGGCAGCGCCTGAGCATTGCGCGGGCCATGCTCAAGAACGCACCCCTGCTGCTACTGGACGAGGCTACCTCGGCCCTGGATGCCGAAAGCGAACGGGCCGTCCAGGCCGCGCTGGACGCCGCGATGGCGGGGCGCACCACGCTGGTGATCGCCCACCGCCTGGCCACGGTACAGAACGCCAGCCGCATCGTGGTGCTGGACCATGGACAAGTGCTGGCCGTGGGCACCCATGCCGAGTTGGTGGCCCAGGGCGGGCTGTACGCCCGCCTGGCCGCCCTCCAGTTCTCGCCCAGCACCTGAATGCCCTCACCGCCCACGCCGCTCCTCATAATTCACAGCATGGTGTCCCATCCTCCCGCCCACCCGTCACCTCGTCCCGCACGCAGCCAGTACGAGGACTTCATGCGCCACGTCTACACCACCGGCGTGGCCAAGACCGACCGCACCGGCACGGGCACCCGCAGCGTGTTTGGCTATCAGATGCGCTTTGACCTGAGCGAGGGCTTCCCCCTGGTGACCACCAAAAAGGTCCACCTGAAGTCCATCATCCTGGAGCTGCTGTGGTTCCTGCGCGGCGATGGCAACGCCCGCTGGCTGCAGGAGCGCGGTGTGACCATCTGGGACGAATGGGCCAAGCCCGATGGCGACCTGGGCCCGGTGTATGGCGTGCAGTGGCGTAGCTGGCCCACGCCCGGTGGCGGGCACATCGACCAGATCGCCGAGGTGGTGAAGCAGCTCAAGACCAACCCGGATTCGCGGCGCATCATCGTGAGCGCCTGGAACGTGGCCGACCTGTCGCAGATGGCCTTGATGCCATGCCATGCCTTCTTCCAGTTCTATGTGGCCCCGGGCGCCGATGGGCAGCGGGGCAAGCTGAGCTGTCAGCTCTACCAACGCAGCGCCGACATCTTTCTGGGCGTGCCCTTCAACATTGCCAGCTATGCACTGCTGACCCACATGCTGGCGCAGCAGTGCGACCTGGACGTGGGTGACTTCATCTGGACCGGCGGCGACTGCCACATCTACAGCAACCACCACAGCCAGGTCGAGGAGCAGCTCAGCCGCGCGCCCTTCCCGTATCCAGTGTTGAATATCAAGCGCCGCCCGGCAGACGTGTTCGGCTACGCGTACGAGGACTTTGAGGTGCTGGAGTACCAGCACCACCCGGCGATCAAGGCGCCTGTGGCGGTGTGAGCACGCCGGGTGAGCCTTCGCATCAACCTCATCTGGGCCCAGGCCCGTGACTGTGATGGCCGCCCGGTGATCGGACGGGCCAACACCATCCCCTGGCATGTGCCCGAGGACATGGCGCATTTCAAGGCTCAAACCCTGGGCCATGCAGTGTTGATGGGCCGCAAGACCTGGGACTCTCTGCCACCGCGCTTTCGGCCCCTGCCAGGGCGGCGCAACCTGGTGCTGACGCGCCAGCCCGCCTGGCAGGCCGACGGCGCGGAGGTCGTGACGAGCGTGCAGCAGGCGCGTGAACGCCTAAGCGGCAGCCATGCGTCTGAGCTGTGGGTCATTGGCGGTGCTCAGGTGTATGCGCAATGCGTGCCGCTGGCCGACCGTGCCATCGTCACGCAGATCGACCTGGAGATCGAGGGCGATGCGTTCGCCCCGTCGCTTGGTGCGGGTTGGGTGCAGACACAGCGGCAGGACCTGACTACCGCGAACGGCCTTCACCTGTCCTTCGTCCACCACGAACGACGCCCCGCATGAGCCCCAGAATCCTGAGCCTGGCCGTGCCCACCGTGGCCCGCGACCTGCAGCCCAGAAAGGATGCCGAGTTCAGCTTGCAGGCGCGAGACCCCCAGGGGCGGCCCCTGTCTGCGGGCAGCAAGACCGAGGATCAGGCCCGCATCTCGGCACTTGCCGTGCAGGTGGATCAGCTGCAGGAGAAGCTCTACGCCAGCAGAAGCCATGCGGTGCTGCTGGTGCTGCAGGGCATGGACACCAGCGGCAAGGACGGCACCATCCGGGAGGTGTTCAACACCATGGACCCGCTGGGCCTGCGGGTCGCCGCGTTCAAGGCCCCCTCCGAACTCGAGAGGGCACACCACTTTCTGTGGCGCATTCACGCCGCTGCTCCCGCCAAGGGAGAAATCTGTATCTTCAATCGAAGCCACTACGAGGACGTGCTCATCACCCATGTACATGGCTGGATTGACAACGCGGAGCGGGCCAGACGGATTGAGGCGATCAACCATTTCGAGCGCACGCTGAGCGAACACGGCACCGTCATCATCAAATGCATGCTCCACATCAGCGCAGAGGAGCAGCGCGCGCGGCTTCAGGCCCGCTTGGACGACCCGACCAAGCACTGGAAGTTCTCCATGGGCGATCTGGAGGAGCGCAAGCTCTGGCCCGCCTACATGCAGGCATACGACCACGCCTTGCGACACACCTCCACGGACTGGGCACCCTGGTACGTGATTCCGTCAGACAGCAAGACGCATCGCAATCTGTGCGTGGCCGAGATCCTGCATGAGCGTCTGCAGGCGCTGAATCTGTCCTACCCACCAGCGGTGCCAGCCTATGCGGGCATCCAAGTCACTTGATGTCGCCCACGCTTTCATGAAGATCGCCACCTGGAACGTCAATTCGCTCAACGTGCGCCTGCCGCACCTGCTGGACTGGCTGGCAGGACAGCTCAAGGGGCAGACGGAGCCACCCCTCGATCTCATCGGGCTTCAGGAACTCAAGCTCCCGGACGACAAGTTCCCCCATGCCGAACTGCAGGCCGCCGGGTTTGAAGCCACCGTGTTCGGGCAGAAGACCTACAACGGCGTGGCCCTGTTGCACCGGTCTGGCGTCATGCAGCCCCCAAGCGACGTGGTGAGGAACATCCCAGGCTTCAGCGACGAGCAGTCCCGCGTGATCGCAGGCACGTACACCACGCCACAGGGTGCCCTGCGAGTGGTGAATGCCTACTTTGTGAACGGGCAGGCCCCAGGCACAGACAAGTTTGAGTACAAGATGAGCTGGCTGCGTGCGCTGCGCGACTGGCTTCGAGACGAACTGGCAAGCCACCCGCGTCTGGTGCTGATGGGTGACTTCAACATCACGTTCGACGACCTGGACACGCACGACCCGGCAGGCCTGAAGGACAGCATCCACCACACGGAGGAAGAGCGGGCCCATCTGCGGCATCTGCTGGGCCTGGGCCTGCACGACGCATTTCGCTTGTTTGACCAGCCCCCAAAGAGCTTCACCTGGTGGGACTACCGGATGCTGGCCTACCAGAAGGGCCAAGGCCTGAGGATTGACTACACGCTCGTCAGCGATGCACTGAAGCCCGAGGTGACGGCCTGCTCGGTCGACAAGGCCCCGCGCAAGCTGCCCAAGCCCAGCGACCATGCGCCTGTGGTGTTGACACTGGGTGGCTCCTGAGCCCCCGCAACCCTCGGCCGCTACTCTTCGAGGCCGAGGTCCTGAATCTTGCGAGTGATGGTGTTGCGTCCAATACCCAGCTTTTGGGCCGCCTCAATCCGGCGGCCCTTGGTGACCCTCAGAGCCGCGTTGATCAAGGTGGATTCAAACCGCTGGGAGAGCTCGTCCCACACCGGATGACCGTCCTGTTGCAGCAGGGCCAAAGCCTCGCGCTCCAGCAGGGCAGCCCATTCGCTTTCAGCAGGCCCATCCACCGTGCCCACGGCGATGGGGCTCGGGCTGGCAAAGGGCTGCTGGCCTGTGGCCAAGAAGGGCTGCATGGCGACGGGCTCCGCCTCTGACCCCGCTGTCGATGCAGGCACGCTTGATGCAAGCACCGCGGAACCCTGCACCTCGGGCGGCAGATCCTTCGGCTCCACCACGGCAGCAGGGGCCATCACCGTCACCCAGTGGCAGATGTTCTCAAGCTGGCGCACATTGCCGGGGTAGTCAAAGGCTGCCAGCGCCGCGAGCGATGCATCCGAGAAACGCTTGGCCTCCACGCCCAGCTCCTTGGCGCTCTTCAGCAAAAAGTGCCGCGCCAGCATGGGCACATCTTCACGGCGCTCCCGCAAGGGCGGCAGACGCAGGCGGATCACGTTGAGCCGGTGGAAGAGGTCTTCCCGGAACGAGCCGAGCTTGACACGCTCCTCCAGGTTCTGATGGGTGGCCGCAATGACACGCACATTGGCCCGCATGGGGCTGTGGCCGCCCACCCGATAGAAGTTGCCATCACTGAGCACCCTCAACAAGCGGGTCTGCAGGTCAAACGGCATGTCGCCAATCTCGTCCAGGAACAGAGTGCCCCCTTCGGCCTGCTCGAAACGCCCCCTTCGCATGGTCTGCGCCCCAGTGAAGGCGCCACGCTCGTGGCCAAACAACTCCGACTCCAGCAGGTCTTTGGGAATGGCCGCGGTGTTGATGGCCACGAACGGCCCGCCAGAGCGAGGGCTGTGCTTGTGCAGCGCATGGGCAACGAGCTCCTTGCCAGACCCCGACTCGCCCGTGATCAGCACGGTCACATTGCTCTGACTGAGCCGGCCGATTGCGCGAAACACGTCCTGCATGGCGGGCGCCTGCCCCATCATCTCAGGCAAGGCGACCACCTTGCCATGGCGCTCCTCGGCCACCTCTTCGCGAAGACTTTCGTCGACCGCCCGGCGAATCAGTTCTACCGCCTTCGGCACATCAAACGGCTTGGGCAGGTACTCGAAGGCCCCCCCCTGGAAGGACGCCACGGCACTGTCCAGATCGGAGAAGGCCGTCATCACGATCACGGGCAGGCCAGGGTGCGATTCACGCAGCTTGCCAAGCAGATCAAGACCCGAACCGCCTGGCATGCGGATGTCACTCACCAGCACCTGCGGCCCGTCATTGGGCGCGGTGGTCAGGGCCGACAGGACATCCCGCGGGTTGGAGAAGCTTCGCGTAGGCAGCTGCTCACGCGCCAGCGCCTTCTCCAGCACGAACCGGATGGACTGGTCGTCGTCGACGATCCAGATCGGCTTCAAGACGCCACTCCCAGCGTGGCGCCGCAGGCATCGGGCATCAGTTCAGCGGAATGAGGAAATAGAACACCGTCTTGCCGGGCATGGAATCGCATTCGATCAATCCGCCGTGTTGCTGCACAAAGGTCTGCGCCAGGGTGAGCCCCAATCCGGAGCCGCCTTCACGCCCACTGACCAGGGGGTAGAAGATGCGGTCGCGGATGTCCTCGGGGACGCCTGGCCCATTGTCCTCAACATGCAATTCCAGTGCCAGTCGGTGTCGGGTCTTGCCGATGGTCAGGTTTCTCGCCACGCGGGTGCGCAAGACGAT
>CAZRRW010000015.1:13179-19712 GCA_964602505.1 uncultured Burkholderiaceae bacterium | reverse complement strand
GGGCGCCACCGAAGACCGGGTGGTGGGCTCGCTCGACATCGAGCGTGCCCTGGCCAAGGGCGAGAAGGCCTTCGAGCCCGGGCTGCTGGCCCAGGCCAACCGTGGCTTTCTCTATATCGACGAAGTCAACCTGCTTGAAGACCACCTGGTCGACCTGCTGATCGACGTGGCTGCCTCGGGCGAGAACGTGATCGAGCGTGAGGGCCTGTCCATCCGCCACCCGGCGCGCTTTGTGCTGGTGGGCAGCGGCAACCCGGAAGAAGGCGAACTGCGGCCGCAATTGCTGGACCGCTTCGGCCTCAGCGTCGAGGTGCGCACCCCCATCGACGTGCCGACGCGGGTGGAGGTGGTCAAGCGCCGCGACGCCTTCGAGCGCGACCCGGCCGCCTTCTGCGCCGCCTGGGCCGCCGAGGACGAGCGCGTGCGCAAGCGGCTGCTGGCCGCGCGCAAGCGGCTGCCGCAGCTGGCGTGCCCGGACGCGGTGCTGGAGCAGGCCTCGGCGCTGTGCATGGCCCTGGGCACCGACGGCCTTCGCGGCGAGCTCACGCTGATGCGTGCCGCCCGGGCCTTTGCCGCCTTGGACGGTGCCAAGGCCGTCACCACGGCGCATGTGAAGCAGGTGGCCGTGCCCGCCCTGCGGCACCGGCTGCGCCGCGACCCGCTGGACGACACCGGCAGCGGCACCCGCGTGACCAAGGCCGTGGCCGAGGTGCTGGGCCCTTGATGCCAGCCCGCCGCTGGCTGGCTGCGGTGGCCCTGGACCCTCAGGGCCTGGGCGGGCTGTTGCTGCGGGCCCGGGCCAGTGCGGCACGCGACGATTGGCTGGCTGAGGCCACAGCGGTGCTGAGCCCCCCTTCAGGCACCGGCCCCGACATGCCGGCCGTGCGCCCGGTGCGCAAGCTGCCGCATGGCACGCCCGACGACCGCCTGCTGGGCGGGCTTGATGTGGCCGCGAGCATTGCCACCGGCCGCGCCGGC
This sequence comes from uncultured Burkholderiaceae bacterium, assembly GCA_964602505.1. Lineage (GTDB taxonomy): Bacteria > Pseudomonadota > Gammaproteobacteria > Burkholderiales > Burkholderiaceae_C > CAZRRW01. The sequence goes on along the minus strand of CAZRRW010000015.1, from coordinate 18,734 downwards.
ATGCAGCGGGGCCTGCTGGCCGAGGCCGATGGGGGCCTGCTGGTGGTGCCGATGGCCGAACGAATGACCGAGGCCACCGCCGCCAGGCTGGCGGCCGCGCTCGACACCGGCCAGGTGAGCCTGGCGCGCGAGGGGCTTCAAGGCAGCCTGCCAGCCCGCTTTGCCCTGCTCGCGCTGGACGAAGGCATCGACGACGAGCGCCCCCCCGCCGCGCTCACCGAACGACTGGCCTTTCGTTTCAACTTCGACGCCTGGCTCACCGCGCAGGCACATGGCGACGAAGAACCTCAAGGGCGCGAGCCCGCACCCGAGTCGCGTGACGCGACACCAGCCGCCCTGCCACTGGCGCAGGTGGCTGTGAACGACAGCCTCCTGCAGGCCATCTGCGCGGCCGCCCTGGCCCTGGGCGTGGACTCCATGCGCCCCTGCCTGCAGGCGGTGCGCGCTGCTCGGGCGTTTGCCGCGCTGGACGGCTGTGCCGAGGCCACCGAGGCCCATGCCCGCGAGGCAGTGGAAGCCGTGCTGGCCCACCGCGCCACACGCCTGCCCGCACCGCCACCAGAAGACGAGGCGCCCGACGAGCAGGCCGAACCGCCCCCGCCCGACGACCCGCAGGCTCACCCAAACCCGGACGACCAAGCCCAGCCGCCCAAACCACAAGACGCCAAGCCGCTGGACGACCAGTTGATCGATGCGGCGCAGGCCGCCATCCCCGCCGACCTTTTGGCGCTGCTGGGCAACCCAGCCAGCCGCCGCAGTGGCCGCAGCGGCAAGTCGGGCGCGCTGCACCGCTCCACCACCCGGGGCCGCCCGGTGGGCACCATGCCCACCCCGCTGAAACGCCCGCCGCGCCTGAATGTGCTGGCCACCTTGCGCAGCGCCGTGCCCTGGCAGAAGCTGCGCGTCCCCACCCAGCACGGCGGCATCCGCGTGGCCCGAAGCGACTTTCGCGTCACCCGCTTTGCCGAACGCGCCACCACCCTCACCGTGTTTGCGGTGGACGCATCGGGCTCGGCCGCCCTGCATCGCCTGGCCGAGGCCAAGGGCGCTGTCGAAACCCTGCTGGCCGACTGCTATGTGCGCCGCGACGAGGTGGCCGTGGTGGGCTTTCGCGGGCACAAGGCCGAGCTGCTGCTGCCCCCCACCCGCTCTCTCGTGCGCGCCAAGCGTGCCTTGTCGGGCCTGCCCGGCGGCGGGGGCACCCCCTTGGCCAGTGGCCTGGAAACCTCGTTTCATGTGCTGACGGCCGCCACCAAACGCCAGCAGACCGCCACCCTGGTGGTGCTGACCGATGGCCGCGCCAACATTGGCCGCAACGGCCAGCCGGGGCGCGAGCAGGCCCACCAGGACGCCCTGCTGATGGCCCGCCATGTGCGCGCCCTGGGCGCACACAGCCTGCTGGTGGACACCGCGCCCCAGCCCAGCCCACCCGCCCGCGAACTGGCGGCCGCCATGGGTGCGCAATACCTGGCGCTGCCGCATGCCCAGGCCAAGCTTGTGGCCCGCGCCGCTGCCGCCTTGGGCGGCTGAGGCCCCGGGGTGATGACATCACCGCTCGACTGGGCTGCCCAAGGCGCCAGCTGGCCCCTGGCCGCCCACAGCCAGTTTGTGGCCGCAGCGGGCCTGCGCTGGCATGTGCAGCACCTGGGGGCCGAGTCGCTGCCGGTGATGCTGCTGGTCCACGGCACCGGGGCGGCCACCCACACCTGGCGGCACCTGGCCCCGCTGCTGCAACTCCACTTCCATGTGGTGGCGGTAGACCTGCCGGGCCATGCGTTCACGTCGGTGGCCTCGCCGGCCCAGCAGTCGCTGGTGGGCATGGCCAGCGCACTGGCCGAGCTCTTGCGCGTGCTGCAGGTGCAGCCGCGCTATGCCATCGGCCACTCGGCAGGGGCCGCCGTCATTGCCCAGATGCTGAGCGCCGGGGAGTTGCAGCTGCAGGCCTGGGCCAGCATCAACGGGGCCATCCTGCCCTTGCGGGGCCTGCCGGGCCGCGTGTTTGCGCCGGTGGCGGAGTTGCTGGCCGCCACGCCCGGCGTACCGCAGTTTTTCAGCTGGCGGGCGGGCTCGCCCAAGGTGCTGCAACGCCTGCTGGCCAGCACCGGCTCGCGCATCGACCCGGAGGGCCAGCGCCTTTACGGCCAACTGGTGAGCAACGCCGCCCATGCGGCAGGCGCCCTGGGCATGATGGCCCGCTGGAACCTGCCCAGCCTGGAGCCAGCCCTGTCCCGCCTCAGCCCCGCCCCGCTGCTGCTGGCCGGGCTGAACGACACCACCGTGCCGCCCATCGAGTCAAGCCGCGTGGCGGCCCGCATCCCCGGCGCGCGGCTCATCGAGCTGCCGGGCCTGGGGCATTTGGCGCATGAGGAAGACGCCACCGCCGTGTGGCGGGTTCTGCAGGGGGCCTGGGCTTAGGGCCGCCCGAAGGCTGCAAGCCCGCGATCAGTCCATCGCGGGCTTGCCCCGCCCCTGCTTCACGCTGGCGCGCTGCGCCTTGCCCGCCAGGCGCCGCTGCCGGGCGCCGAAGGTGGGCTTGGTGGGCACGCGGCGGCGCGGCACATGCTCGGCCAAAGCAATCAGCTCTTGCAGCCGGGCCAAGGCCTCGGCCTTGTTCTGCTCTCGGCTCCGGGTGCCCTGCGCCTTGATGAGCACCACGCCGCCAGCGGTGACGCGGCTGTCGGGCAGTGCGAGCAAACGCGCTTTTACCGCCGCGCTCAAGCCCGATGCGGCCACGTCAAACCGCAGCTGCACCGCAGTGGCCGCCTTGTTCACATGCTGCCCGCCCGGCCCCTGGGCGCGGATGGCAGTGAACTCAAGCTCGTGGTCGGCAACGGTGTAGGGCATCGGATTGAAGGCGTCGCGGCCAATCAACTGCGACCCAAATTTTCAATTTCTTGATACCAGATCGAGTGTTGATGGCACTTTATCAATCCCCATGACTTAGTTAAGTGGATCCGTTTACGCGGGAATCATTGGACTCTCCCGCAGATTCAGCCCACTGATTGAAGCGCCGTATGTCGCCCCAAAGCTCTGAGCGCAGCAACTAGCCCGCAGCCTGGCTCACCAGGCTGCGCATCCCCGCCTCATCCAACACCGGCACGCCCAGCTCGCGCGCCTTGTCGAGCTTGCTGCCCGCCTCGGCCCCGGCCACCAGGTAGCTCGTCTTCTTGCTGACGGAGCCGGCCACCTTGGCGCCTGCGGCTTCCAGCAGGTCTTTGGCTTCGTCGCGGCTCAGGGTGGGCAGGGTGCCGGTGATGACAAAGGTCATGCCGGCCAGAGGCAGCTTGGCGACATTTGAGCCACCCGCTTGGGCGGCGGGCTCATGCTCAGGCCAGGTGATGCCGCAAGCGCGCAGTTGTTCCACTACCTCGCGGTTGTGCGGTTGCGCAAAAAAGGTGTGCAGGCTTTGCGCGACCACCGGGCCCACGTCATTCACCTGCAATAGTTGCTCCGTGCTGGCAGCCATGATCGCGTCGAGCCCGCCAAAGTGTTTGGCCAAGTCCTTGGCGGTGGCTTCGCCCACATGCCGAATGCCCAGGCCAAACAAAAAACGCGGCAAGGTGGCCTGCTTGCTTTGCGCCAGTGCGGCCAACACGTTTTGCGCAGACTTTTCGGCCATGCGGTCGAGTGCGGAAAGTGACGTGAGGCCCAGGCGGTACAGGTCGGGCAGGGTCTTCACCACGCCGCCGTCCACCAGCTGGTCCACCAGCTTGTCGCCCAGGCCTTCAATGTCCATGGCGCGGCGGCCGGCAAAGTGCAGGATGGCCTGCTTGCGCTGCGCGGGGCAGAACAGGCCGCCGGTGCAGCGCCAGTCGGCCTCGCCCTCCTCGCGGGCAATGGCGCTGCCGCACTCGGGGCAGGCGCCTTGCAGGCGTTTGTACAAGTCAAACGGTTCCGGGTCGGAGTCCGCAGGGCGCCGCTCAGCCACCACGCCCACCACCTCGGGGATCACGTCGCCCGCGCGGCGCACGATGACGGTGTCGCCCACCCGCACGTCCTTGCGGCGGGTCTCGTCCTCGTTGTGCAAGGTGGCGTTGCTGACGGTGGTGCCGCCCACAAACACGGGCGCCAGCTTGGCCACTGGCGTCAGCTTGCCGGTGCGGCCCACCTGAATGTCAATGCCCAGCACGGTGGTCAGCTGCTCTTGCGCGGGGTACTTGTGGGCCACGGCCCAGCGCGGCTCGCGCGTGACAAAGCCCAGTTGCTGCTGCAAGGCCAGCGCGTTGACCTTGTAGACCACGCCATCGATGTCAAACGGCAGTTCGTCGCGCAGCGCACCCATGCGGGTGTGAAACGCCGCCAAGGCCGCCCCGCCCTGCACCACCTGGCGCTGGCCATTGACCACAAAGCCAAAGGCCTCCAGGGCATCCAGCACGTCTGAATGCCGGGCGCCGGGGCCTTGCAGCACCTGCAGGCCTTGGCACTCGCCCAGGCCATACGCAAAGAAGGTGAGTGGGCGTTGTGCGGCCAGGGTCGGGTCCAGCTGGCGGATGCTGCCGGCCGCGGCATTGCGCGGGTTGACAAAGGTTTTCTCGCCCTTGTCACCACGGGCGATCTTCTCGCGCTGGCGCTCGTTCAGGCGTTCAAAGTCGCGCCGCAACATCAGCGCCTCGCCGCGCACCTCCAGCACCGGGGGCGGCAGCTGGCCTGGGGCCAGCTTCAGGCGCAGCGGCACCGTCTGGATGGTGCGAGCGTTGTGGGTGAGGTCTTCGCCGGTTTCGCCATCGCCGCGGGTGGCAGCCTGCACCAGCAGGCCGTGCTCGTAGCGCAGGCTGAGGGCCAGGCCATCAAACTTGAGCTCGGCCAGATACTCCACCGGGCCTTGCGTGTCGTCCAGCTTCAGTTCGCGCCGCACCCGCGCGTCAAAAGCCAAGGCACCGGTGGCTTCCGTGTCGGTTTCGGTGCGAATGCTCAGCATGGGCACGCGGTGCGTCACGCTGGCAAAGCCGTCCAGCGCCTTGCCGCCCACGCGTTGGGTGGGGCTGTCAGGCGTTTGCAGCTGCGGGTGTGCGGCTTCCAGGGCCTGCAGCTCGCGGAACAGGCGGTCGTATTCGGCGTCGGGCACGATGGGCGCATCCAGCACGTAGTAGGCGTGCATGTGACGCTCCAACTCGGCGCGAAGCCATTGGGCGCGCTCGGCCACGGCGGTTTGCATGGGGCTCAGCTGAACAGGCGCCGCGCGCTGGGGCTGCCGGCGTGCAGGTCACGCTCGGCCAGGGCGGCGTACAACTGCGCCAGGCCCTGGGCAATGCCGTCCAGCGCGGCGGCCTGCACCGCGTTGCCAGCCTCGTCTACCGCGGCGGCGTTCAGGCTGGCGCACAGGCCGGCCACGCTGGCACGCAGGGCCTCAAAGGGGCTGCCGTGGCCCGTGCCCAGGTCGGCCGGGTGCTGGGGCACGTCCAGCGCCAGGGTCAGGCGGCGCACGGCGGCCTGGTTCGGGTCGTCGGCCAGGGCGGCCTGTGGGTCTAAGGTGAGCATGATCACGCCGGGCGCCCCCGGCTCGGGCGAGGGCAGCACCAGCCGCCCGGCAAACGCGCCGGGCACAAAACCCAGTT
>CAZRRW010000015.1:0-13159 GCA_964602505.1 uncultured Burkholderiaceae bacterium | reverse complement strand
GGCCTGTTGCTGCACATAGCCGGGGCTCCAGGCGGCCCCCTGGGCCCGCAATTCCAGGGCCAGTTGGGCGTCGTGCTGGCTGGCAAAGGCGTCCAGCTCGCGGGCGCGGGCCACCACGTCCAGCATGTCGGGCAAATCCACTGCGGCTGCGCCAGGCTGCGGGGCCAGGGCGTCGGCCAAGGCGTTGGTCTTGGCCACAAACTCTGAAAACTCAATCTCGTTCAGGGGGCCCTGGCGGTTCACCAGTTGAATGGCGGCCTGAACCTGCAGGTAGCGCGCACCGGGCACGGGGGCGCCAAACGGGGCCTCGGTGGCCCCATCGCCCTCGGCGCGGGCCTCCACCAGCATGGGCTTGCTGCCAATGCGTCGGGTGGGCGGCAGGTGGGCAATGAGGAAGTCGCCGCTCACGGGCTCGTCCAGGTCAATCACGGCCACCGCGTCGATCAACGGGTCGATGCCCGACCAGGCCTTGCGCACGACGGTGGGCAGGTCGGGTGCGGCCAGTTCGCCAAAACCGCTGGCGTCGTCTGGCGCGGCCGATTCCGCGCCCAAGGTGGGCTCTTGCCGGGTGGCGGCACCCTGGCTGCCTGTGCTGCCCTTGGGCGCTGCCTTGCGCGACTGCCAGGCCCCATGCGCCACGAAGCCGGCCACCACCAGTCCGCCCACGGCGGCCAACAAGACTTGGAGGTCGCTCATGGCATGGGCCTCTTATGCGGGGCGGCTCACGCGGCCTTTGCGCCGTTCAGGCGGCCTCGGCCAACTGCGCGGCCGACTCCATGTCTACCGCCACCACGCGCGAGACGCCCTGCTCCTGCATGGTCACGCCAATCAACTGGCCGGCCATCTCCATGGCGATCTTGTTGTGGCTGATGAAGAGGAACTGCGTGGCCTCGGCCATGCTGCGCACCAGCTTGGCGTAGCGCTCGGTGTTGGCGTCGTCCAGCGGCGCGTCCACCTCGTCGAGCAGGCAGAACGGCGCCGGGTTGAGCTGGAAGATGGCAAAGACCAGGGCAATGGCGGTGAGTGCCTTTTCGCCGCCGGAGAGCAGGTGAATCGTCTGGTTCTTCTTGCCCGGGGGCTGGGCCATCACCTGCACCCCGGCGTCGAGGATCTCTTCGCCCGTCATCACCAGCCGCGCCTGGCCCCCACCAAACAGGCTGGGAAACATCTTGCCGAAGTGCTCGTTGACGGTGTTGAAGGTGTTGCCCAGGAGGTCGCGGGTTTCGGCATCGATCTTCTTGATGGCGTCTTCCAGGGTATGGATGGCCTCGTTGAGATCCGCACTCTGGGCGTCGAGAAAGGTCTTGCGCTCGCGGGCGCTGGTCAGCTCGTCCAGCGCCGCCAGGTTGACGGCGCCCAGGGCGGCAATCTCGCGGTTCAGGCGCTCCACCTCGCCTTGCAGGCCCGCCAGGCGCACGTCGCCCTGCTCAATGCTGGCCTGCACTTCGTCCACATGGGCCTCGGCCTCGGCCAGTTGCTGGGCAAACTGCTCGGCCCCAAGCCGGGCGGCCTGCTCTTTGAGCTGCAACTCGTTGAGCTGGTCGCGCAGGGGCTGCACGCTGCGCTCAAGGCTCAGGCGCTGCTCTTCGCCCGCGCGCAGCTTGGCCGTCAGGTCGTCGTACTCGCTGCGCTTGGCCCCCAGGGCCAGTTCGCGCTCGCTCTTCAAGGCCAGTGCAGCCTGCAGGCCAGCCTGGGCCGTGACGTCGCTCAGGCGGGCCAGGGCCTCGCTTTCCTGCGTTTGCGCGTCGGCGGCCGTCTGGATCTGCTGGGCGGCGGTGTCGATGCTGCGCGACAGCTCGGCCCGGCGCACGGCCACGGCCTGGGCCGAGAAGCGGGCCTCCTGCGCCTTCAGCTCGGCCTGGCGCAAGGCCTCGCGGGCCTGGGCCAGGGCCTGCTCAGCAGCACGGGCCTGGTCTTGCAGCTCGGCCTCGCGCTCCTGGGTGTTGCCCAACTGCATGTCCAGTTGCTCCAGCCGGGCCTGGCCCTCCACCTCGCGGGCGGCCAAGGCCTCCAACTGGGCGTCCACCTCCGCCAGTTCATCGTCCAGTTGCGTGGTGCGTTCACGGGCGGCCTGGGCCTCTTGCGACAGGCGCAGCCACTGCACCTGCACCTCGTGTGCGCGGGTTTGTGCAGCGGCGGCGGTGTTGCGGGCGGCGGCCAGTGCGGCGGCTGCCTCGCTGTAGGCGGCGTCGGCCTTCACCTGCGCGGTGCGGGCTTCGTCCACGATGAGGTTCTGCGCCCTCACCTGCTTGGACAGGTTTTCGATCTCCTGCGCCCGCGCCAGCAGGCCCGCGCGCTCGTCGTCGGGGGCGTACAGGCTGAGGCTGTGGCGGGTGATGCAGTGGCCCGCCTGGGTGATGAAGGCTTCGCCCGGGGCCAATTGCTCGCGCTGGGCCAGCGCAGAGTCCAGCGAGTCGGCGGCGTACAGGCCGTGCAGCCAGTCGGCAAACAAGGCGCGCAGGCCCGCGTCGTTCAACCGCAGCTTGTCGGCCAGGGCGGGCCAACGGCCGGGCGCATGCGGCGCGCCCGCGGGCGGCGCGGCATAGAAGGCCAGCTTGCTGGGCAGTTGGTTGCTGTCGCCCGCACGGGCCGTGGCCGAGGCTTCGGCGAAGGCCTTCACCGTCTCCAGGCGGCCCACCGGCAGGGCTTGCAAGCGCTCGCGCAGGGCGGCTTCCATGGCGGGCTCCCAGCCGGGCTCGGTGTGCACCTGGGTCCACACCGCCTGCAAACCCTCCAGCCCGTTCTTGGCCAGCCAGGGCTTGAGCTTGCCTTCGGTCTGCACCCGCTCTTGCAGGGCTTTCAGGGCCGACAGGCGGGCCGCGATGTCCGACTGCTTGGCGGTTTCCAGGTTGAGGGCCTGCTGGCGCTCGCGCCGCTCGGCATCCAACGCGGGCACCTGGGCGGTCAGGCCGGTGAGCGCCACCTCCGCGGCGGCAAAGGCTTCATCCGCAGCGGCCTTCTGGCGGCCCAGGTCGGCCAGGCGCTGCTCGTCGGGCGCATTCAGCCCGCGCTTTTCCGCGGCCAGACGCTCGCGCCGGGCGCTGAGGGCACGCTGCTGCTCGCTGGCACCGCGGCTTTCAGCCGCCAGCACCTGAATCTGCTGCTGCACCGCCACCACGGCGCTGCGCTGCTGCTGCACCGCGGCCTGGGCCTGCGCCGCTGCGTCTTGCAGGCCGGGCAAGGCCTCGCCGTGTGCGGCCAGCTCTTCGGCCAGCGAGGCGGCTTGTTCGTCCGCCTGCTCGGCCTTGGCGGCCAGTTCTTCCACCTCCAGCTCGGCTTGGCTTTTGCGCTCCAGCCACAACTCGCCCTGGCTTTTCAGCTCCAGCAGCCGCGCCTCAACCCGGCGGCGGCTGTCGGCCACAAAGCGGATTTCGCTTTCCAGGCGGCTGACCTCGGCACCCGCGTCGTAGAACAGACGCTGCAGGTCGTTGAGGCCCCCGCCCGCCTCCAGGTGGGCCTGGCGCAGGGTTTCGAGCCCGCTTTCGGTGCTGCGCAGTTCGGCCATGCGCTGCTCAATGCCGTTGAGCGCCTGGTCGATGGCGGTTTTGATCTCGGCCTGCTCGCGCTCGGCCGCGCGCTGCTTGAGCAGCCAGAACTGCTGCTGCTTGAGCCTGGCGCCCTGCTGCAGTTCACGGTACTTGGCGGCCACCTCGGCCTGCTTTTCCAGCTTGTCGAGGTTGGCATTCAGCTCGCGCAGGATGTCGCTGACGCGGGTGAGGTTTTCGCGGGTGTCCTCCAGCCGGTTTTCGGTTTCGCGGCGGCGCTCTTTGTACTTGCTGACGCCTGCGGCCTCTTCCAGAAACAGGCGCAGCTCTTCAGGCTTGCTCTCGATGATGCGGCTGATGGTGCCCTGGCCGATGATGGCGTAGGCCCGAGGCCCGAGGCCGGTGCCCAGGAAGACGTCTTGCACATCGCGGCGGCGCACCGCCTGGTTGTTGATGAAATAGCTGGAGGTGCCGTCGCGCGTCAGCACGCGCTTGACCGCGATCTCGTTGTACTGGTTCCACTGGCCGCCCGCGCGGTGGTCGGCGTTGTCGAAGATGAGTTCCACCGAGGCACGGCTGGCGGGTTTGCGGCTGGTAGTGCCGTTGAAGATGACGTCTTGCATGGACTCGCCACGCAACTCAGACGCACGGCTTTCACCCAGCACCCAGCGCACCGCGTCCATGATGTTGGACTTGCCGCACCCGTTGGGCCCCACCACGCCAATGAGTTGGCCGGGCAACATGAAGGTGGTGGGCTCGGCAAACGACTTGAAGCCAGACAGCTTGATGGACGACAGGCGCACAGAAAACCCTTTGGACCTCAGTAAACGTAAGCCCTTGATTCAAAACAACAAAGCGCGCCGCAGCGCGCTTGAAACCATGGGCAATATAGCATTGGCCCCATGCCTGACACCCACCCCGCCCTGCTGCAAATCTGCACCACCGTCGCCACGCACGACGACGCGCTGCGCCTGGCCCACGCAATGGTCCACCAAGGCCTGGCCGCCTGCGTGCAAATTGACGCCATCACCAGCGTGTATCGCTGGCAAGGCGCGGTACACCAAGAGCCCGAACACCGCCTGACCCTGAAGACCACCGCCAGCCACTGGCCCGCCGTGGAGGCCGCACTGAAAGCGGCCCACCCCTACGAATTGCCCGCCATCTACGCCGTGGCGGTGAGCGAGGCCTCGGCCGCGTATGCCGAGTGGGTGCAGGCGTCGCTCAGTGCACCACCCGCTCAAACCTGAACTCGCCGGGCGCGCGGATTGGGTCCACCTGCACCGGGATCACCGACTTAGGCGGGAAGTGCCCCGCCAGAATCAGCTTGGACAGCGGGTTTTCAATGCGCTGCTGAATGGCGCGCTTCAAGGGCCGTGCGCCAAACACCGGGTCGAAGCCCACCTTGGCCAGTTCGGCCAGGGCCTGGGCTGACACGTCGAGCTGCAGGTCCATGCGGGCCAACCGGTCTGACAGCGCCTTGAGCTGGATCTGTGCGATCGACTCGATGTGCTTCGGGTCCAGCGGGTGGAAGACCACCGCCTCGTCGATGCGGTTCAAGAACTCGGGGCGGAAGTGCTGTTTCACCTCCTCCCACACCGCGTCTTTCACGTCGTCGGCGTCTTGGCCCACCATCTCCTGAATACGGCGTGAACCGAGGTTGCTGGTCATGACGATGACGGTGTTCTTGAAGTCCACCGTGCGGCCCTGCCCGTCGGTCAGGCGCCCGTCGTCCAGCACCTGCAGCAGGATGTTGAACACGTCTGGGTGGGCTTTCTCCACCTCGTCCAGCAGGAGCACGCTGTAGGGCTTGCGGCGCACCGCCTCGGTGAGGTAGCCGCCTTCGTCGTAGCCCACATAGCCAGGGGGCGCGCCCACCAGGCGGCTGACCGAGTGCTTCTCCATGAACTCGCTCATGTCGATGCGAATCAGGTGGTCTGTCGAGTCGAACAGAAAGTCGGCCAGGGCCTTGCACAGCTCCGTCTTGCCCACGCCGGTGGGGCCCAGGAAGAGGAAGCTGCCGTAGGGGCGGTTGGGGTCGCTCAGGCCCGAGCGCGAGCGGCGGATGGCATTGGCCACGGCGGCCACGGCTTCGTCCTGCCCCACCACGCGCTCGTGGAGCTTGTCTTCCATGTGCAGCAGCTTCTCGCGCTCGCCGCTCATGAGCTTGCTGACCGGGATGCCGGTGGCGCGGGCCACCACCTCGGCAATCTCTTCTGCGCCCACCTGGGTGCGCAACAGCGTCGGCTTGCTGGAGTCCTTGCTGGCCTCTTGCGCCTGCGCGGCAGCCAGGCGCTTTTCCAGCTCGGGCAGCTTGCCGTACTGCAGCTCGGCCACCTTGGCCAGGTCGCCTTTGCGCGTCAGCTCGGAGATCTGCAGCTTCACCTGGTCGATATCAGCACGAACCGTGGCCGAGCCCTGGGCTTGCGCTTTCTCGGCTTGCCAGCGCTCATCGTAGTCTGCAATCTCACGCTCGAGGCGGGTCATTTCCTCGTTGATGAGCTCAAAGCGTTTCTGCGAGGCCTCGTCTTTCTCTTTCTTCACCGCCTCACGCTCGATCTTGAGCTGTATCAGCCGCCGGTCGAGCTTGTCCATCACCTCGGGCTTGGAGTCGATCTCGATCTTGATCTTGGCCGCCGCCTCGTCAATGAGGTCAATGGCCTTGTCGGGCAGAAAGCGATCAGTGATGTAGCGGTTGGAGAGCTCGGCTGCGGCCACGATGGCCGGGTCGGTGATGTCCACGCCGTGGTGCACCTCATAGCGCTCTTGCAAGCCGCGCAGGATGGCAATGGTGGCCTCCACGCTCGGCTCGCCCACGAGGATCTTCTGGAAGCGGCGCTCGAGCGCAGCGTCTTTCTCGATGTACTTGCGGTATTCGTCGAGCGTGGTGGCGCCAATGCAGTGCAACTCTCCGCGCGCCAAGGCGGGCTTGAGCATGTTGCCGGCGTCAATGGCACCCTCAGCCTTGCCGGCGCCCACCATGGTGTGGATCTCGTCGATGAACACAATGGTCTGGCCTTCGTCCTTGGCCACGTCTTTCAACACCGCTTTCAGGCGCTCTTCAAACTCGCCGCGAAACTTGGCGCCAGCCAGCAGCAGGGCCATGTCAAGCACCAGCACCCGCTTGCTCTTGAGGCTGTCGGGCACCTCGCCCGCCACGATGCGTTGGGCCAGGCCCTCGACGATGGCCGTTTTGCCGACACCCGGCTCGCCAATCAGCACCGGGTTGTTCTTGCTGCGCCGTTGCAGCACCTGGATGGCGCGGCGGATCTCGTCGTCGCGGCCAATCACCGGGTCGAGCTTGCCGAGGCGGGCGCGTTCGGTCAGGTCAATCGTGTACTTCTTCAGGGCTTCACGCTGGCCCTCTGCGTCGGCGCTGTTGACGGCCTCGCCGCCCCGCAGGGCGGCAATGGTGGTATCCAGCGTCTTGCGCGACAGCCCTGCCTTGCGGGCGGCATCGGCCAGCGCATACTTGCTGTCGGCCAAGGCCACAAACACCATTTCGCTGGCCACAAACTGGTCGCCGCGCTTCAGGGCCTCCTTCTCAGCGGCCTGCATCAGGGTCACGGTGTCGCGGCCCACCTGCACCTGCTCTTGCCCCTGCACGGCGGGCAGGCTGTCAACCGCCTTGGCCGCCGCCTCGGCCAGCGCGGCGACATTCACGCCCGCTTGCGCCAGCAGGGCCCTGGGGCCGTCGGCCTGGGCCAGCAGCGCCGCCACCACATGGGGCGGCTCGATATACGCATGGTCCTTGGCCAGCGCAGTGCTCTGCGCCTCGGCAAAGGCTTCTTGAAGCCTGGTGGTGAAACGGTCGAAACGCATGGTCATCCTCACGCGAACAAGTCAATGATTGACATCGCAGATGGCGCCAAACCAGCGCAATTCAAGGTGGGCCGGCACGGCGCCGGCTTGCGGCTCAGGAGCCCTGGTCGCCCCAGCGGGCCAGGGCCTGGTCGTCGCTGACCCGGGCGTCCACCCAACGGCTGCCCTGAGGCGTGGTTTCTTTCTTCCAGAAGGGCGCGCGAGTCTTCAGGTAGTCCATCAGGAACTCGCAGGCCTGGAAGGCTTCACCCCGGTGGGCAGACGACACAGCCACCAGCACGATCTGGTCGCAGGGCTGCAGTTGACCAACCCGGTGAATCACCCGTGCGGCCAGGATGTCGAAACGCTGCTGGGCCGCGTCGATCATGGCCTCGATGCTTCGCTCCGTCATGCCAGGGTAGTGCTCGAGCGTCAGGGCCTGCACACGCCCTGGGTCGCCCGATGTGATGTCGCGTACCGTGCCCACAAAGCTGACCATGGCACCCACCCGCCCGTCGCGTCCATGCAGGGCGCGCAGTTCGGCAGACAGATCAAAGTCTGCCGTCTGGATGCTGACGCGCGGGCTGCCCATGGCCACCCCTAGCCGCCAGTGACGGGCGGAAAGAACGCCACCTCGTCGCCCACCTCCACCCGGGCGTCTTCGCCCACCATGCGCTGGTTCACCGCCGCATGCACAGCCAGCGCTGGGTCAAGCCATTCGTGGTGTGAAGCGCTGCGGGCGCGCAACGCGGCGCGCAGCTCCGCCACCGTGCCGCCGGACCAGTCCACGGTGTCGCTGGCGCCCAGCGCCTCCCGCAGGTTGGCAAAGTAGCGCACCTCTAGCTGGGTAGACGCGGTGGATGTGTTCATGAAACCAAGCTAGCCAAGGGCACAAAACGAATCATCTCGCCGACCTGGAAGCCCGTGCCTGGGGGGTTGTCGATGAGGCCTTCAGCCCAGGCCACCGAGGTGAGCACCCCAGACCCCTGGTTGGGGTAGAGCTCGGCATGACCCTGGTGGTTGAGCCTGGCGCGCAGGAACTCGCGACGCTTGTCGACCTTGAACCCCGGCAGCGGCCAAGGCGAGGCAGCGGGCACCAGCACGCCGGCGGGTGGCACCTGAGCGTCCGCCCTGCCCTGCAACTGCAGCACCAGCGGGCGCACCAGCATGAGCAGGGTGACATAGCTCGATACCGGGTTGCCCGGCAGGCCAACGAACAGGGCTTGCTCGCCGGGCTGTCCCGGCTTGTGGAGGCGGCCAAAGGCCAGCGGCTTGCCCGGCTTGATGGCGACCTGCCACACATCAAGCTGGCCCATGGACTGAACCGCCGGCTTCACATGGTCTTCTTCGCCCACCGACACGCCACCGCAAGTGATGACCAGTTCGGCCTGCGCAGCAGCCTGCGCGAGGGCGGCCTGTGTGGCCGCCAGCGAGTCGGGCACCTGCCCCAGGTCAATCACCTCGCAGCCTAGGCGGCTCAGGAGGCCGGTCAGCACGGGGCGGTTGGAGTTGAAGATCTTGCCCGGTGGCAGAGCCGCGGGGGCCACATCCCCAGGAGACACCAGTTCGTCCCCAGTGAAAAACACCGCCACCTTCAAGCGCGCAAACACCGGCAGGCGGGCCAAGCCTACCGCGGCCGCCAGACCCAGGGCAGCAGCATCGAGACGGGTGCCTGCAGCCAACACGATCTGCCCGGATCGAATGTCCTCTCCAGCATGACGGATGGCCTGGCCGGCCACAGGCACCACGTCGAATCGCACCCGTCCATCATCTTGCGGGGCGGTCTGCTCCTGCATCACCACCGCGTCGGCGCCGCCGGGGACGAACGCGCCGGTGAAGATTCGCGCCGCTGTGCCAGGCTGCAAGGGCTGGCCCGGATGGCCCGCCGCAATGCGCTGGGACACGGGCAGCACCGTACCGGCCACGGGCACATCGGACACCCGCACCGCGTAGCCGTCCATGGCGGAGTTGTCAGCCGGCGGCACACTGATGGGTGAACACACATCAGCAGCCAGCACACGGCCCAGGGCTTCGCCCAGTGTCAGCGATTCGACCGGCCGCCGCGCCAGGGCAGAGGCCGGTGCTTGGTCAGGCCCCGCCGGATTGCTGCGCGATGCTGTCGCGCACAACCTCGTCAAGGCTTCGTCCATCGTGATCATCGGGTTCGAAGGGCGAGCGGTAGTCAAACAACTGCGGGTTGGCCAGCAGAAACGCCGCCACCGCCGCAGGGTCGTTGATGGACAGCTTGTCGCGCAAGGTCTCTATTGGCATGGCGGCCGGGTTGTCGGTGACCACCGCACGGACAAACGGATCGTCCTCATACAGCGGTGTGTGGCCTAGCGACTCACGCCGCACCTCCAGCTTGCCGATGTCAGCGTGCTTGAAGCCTTCTACCAGGGCCCAGTCGCAGAACTCAAGCTCCCACAGCAGCTGGTGGACGGTGATGTTCTCGGTGCGCCCGAACTCGCGCACCTTCACCAGGCGCTGGCTGCTTGCCACCACGGTCTCGTAGGCGCCAGCCTTGCGCAGACGCCAGGAATCCTTGCCCGGTTCGTCCACGTCGAAGGTGTCGTCCGCATGCTTGACGACCGATACACCCAGGCCCTGGGCGCGCAGAAGGGGAACCACCGCCTCGATCAGGGTGGTCTTGCCGACGCCGGAAAAACCGGCAAAGCCAACGACTTTCATGCCCGCATTGTCTCGCGGCTCAGGCAGCGTGGGCCTGGATGTAGGCCTTGACCCTTTGAGCGTCGGGGGGCATGACCTCAAAGCGCTTGGGCAGCGCCTCAATACCCAGGGTGCGGGCTGGGCGCGGTGGCTCCTGGCCCAGCGCCTCCACGATGGTGGCGGAGAACTTGGCGGGCAAGGCCGTCTCGAGCACCAGCATCGGCACACCAGGCTCCATGTGCGCCAGCGCCACCTTCACGCCGTCGGCGGTGTGCGGGTCGATCACCACGCCACAGCGGGCATGCACCCGGCGAATGGTGGCCAAGCGGTCGGCATGGGTGCTGCGGCCCGACACGAACCCAAAGTCGCTGATGCGGGCTGCCTCGGCCGCGGCCAGGCTGAAGCCGCCTTCGGCCTCCACCGCCTGGCCAAAGAGGGCCTGCACCCGTGAAGCGTCCCGCCCAAGCAGATCAAACACAAAACGTTCGAAGTTCGACGCCTTGGAAATATCCATCGAGGGGCTGGAGGTCTCGAAGGTGTCGGCCGACGCCCGCACGCGGTAGCGGCCCGGCGCCCGACCGGCTGCGGCATCACCGCTGAAGAACTCGTCGAGCACGTCGTTCTCGTTGGTGGCCAGCACCAGGCGGCGGATGGGCAGGCCCATCATGCGTGCCACATGTCCTGCACAGATGTTGCCGAAGTTGCCGCTGGGCACGGCGAAGCTCACGGGCTGCCCCACCTCGTCAACGGCCTGAAAGTAGCCCGCGAAGTAGTACACCACCTGGGCCAGCAGCCGCGCCCAGTTGATCGAGTTGACCGTGCCAATCGCATGCCGCCGCTTGAAGTCCAGGTCTTTGCTGACCGCCTTGACAATATCCTGGCAGTCGTCGAAGACGCCTTCGATGGCGATGTTGTGGATATTGGCGTCCTGCAGGCTGAACATCTGGGCCTGCTGGAAGGGGCTCATGCGCCCATGCGGGCTGGTCATGAAGACACTGACCCCACGCTTACCACGCATGGCGTACTCGGCCGCGCTGCCGGTGTCTCCGCTGGTGGCGCCCAGGATGTTGAGCCGCTCGCCGCGACGGGCCAGCTCGTACTCAAACAGATGGCCCAGCAGCTGCATGGCCATGTCCTTGAAGGCCAGCGTGGGGCCGTTTGAGAGCGCCTGCAGAGACAGGCCAGGGTACAGGCCCGCCAGCGACTTCAGCGGCGTGACCTCGGGTGTGCCGAAGACGGCGGGGGTGTAGGTCCGTGCGGCAAGATCGCGAAGGTCGGCCTCGTGGATGTCATCAACATACAAGCGCAAGACCTCGAACGCCAGCGCCGCGTAGCCCCGGCTGCGCCAAACGTCACCCCATCGCTGCAGCATGAATGCGTCGACGCGCGGGTAGTGCTCTGGCAGGTACAGCCCGCCGTCAGGGGCCAGGCCTTCCAGCAGGATGTCGCTGAAGCCGCGGCGCTCGGGTGCACCGCGGGTGGACAGGTACTTCACGCCAGTTCTTCCTTGCGGATGCGCGAGATCGGCGCCAGCACGGTCGGCAGCGCCTGCATCTGCGCCTGGGCCGCGTCCATCTGGCCTTCGGCGCATTCATGGGTGAGGATGATCACATCCGTCTGCTTGGCATCGAGCGATGTTTCGTCGGCCTCGCGCTGCAGCAGGGCATCGATGCTGATGCCCTGCCCGGCCAGGATGCCGGTCACCTGGGCCAGCACGCCCGCCTCGTCGGCCACCCGCAGCCGCAGGTAGTAGGCCGTCACCACCTGGGCCATGGGCAGCACCGGCAGGGCGCGCATCTCGCCTGGCTGAAAAGCCAGCGCTGGTACACGGTGCGCGGCGTCGGCGTCGGCCAGGCGGGCAATGTCAACCAGGTCGGCCACCACGGCGCTGGCAGTGGGTTCACTGCCAGCGCCTTTGCCGTAGTACAGGGTGGTGCCCACTGCATCGGCCTGCACCATCACCGCGTTCATGGCACCTTCGACATTGGCGATCAGCCGCTTGGCTGGCACCAGGGTTGGGTGTACCCGAAGCTCCACCCCGCCCTTGTCATCCCGCCGCTTGGTGATGCCCAGCAGCTTGATGCGGTAGCCCAGTTGTTCGGCGTAGCGGATGTCCTGGGCGGCCAAGCCACTGATGCCCTCCACATGGGCCTTGTCGAACTGAACCGTGGTGCCAAAGGCAATGGCGCTCATCAGGCTGGCCTTGTGGGCGGCGTCGACCCCCTCGACATCAAACGTGGGGTCAGCCTCCGCATAGCCGAGGCGCTGCGCCTCCTTCAGCACGGTGGCGAAGTCCAGCCCCTTGTCCCTCATCTCTGACAGGATGAAGTTGGTGGTGCCATTGATGATGCCCGCTACCCAGCCGATTCGGTTGGCCGTCAGGCCCTCGCGCAGGGCCTTGATGATGGGAATGCCGCCCGCCACCGCAGCTTCAAAGGCCACGATCACGCCCTTGGCCGCCGCCGCCTGAAAGATCTCGGTACCGTGGACAGCCAGCAGGGCCTTGTTGGCGGTGACCACATGCTTGCCCGCGGCAATGGCGTCCATCACCAGCGTCTTGGCCACGCCGTAGCCGCCGATGAGTTCGACCACCACGTCAATGTCTGGGTGGTTCACCACGGCTTTCGCGTCGCTGACCACCTGCACATTCGGCCCCGCCACCGCCTGCGCGCGAGCCGTGTCCAGATCGGCCACCATGGTGATCTCGATGCCACGGCCGGCACGACGGCGGATCTCACTCTGGTTGCGCTGCAGGACGGCCAGTGTGCCGCCCCCCACCGTGCCCGCGCCCAGCAGGCCCACTCGGATCGTCTTCATCTCAGGCGCTGGCCTTTGCAGCCAGAGGTTCAGTGCCGCGCAGGCGGCGGTAGTTCTCCAGAAAGTGCGCCAGCCGCTGGATGGCTTCGCGCAGGTCGTCGTCGTGAGGCAGGAAGACGATGCGGAAATGGTCCGGCTTGGGCCAGTTGAACCCCGTGCCCTGAACCAGCATGACGCGCGTCTCGCGCAAGACCTGCATGAAAAATTCACGATCATCAGAGATTGGGTAGACCTTGGGGTCGAGCCGAGGAAACATGTAGAGCGCGGCCTTGGGCTTGACACAGCTGACACCGGGAATCGCCGTGATGAGCTCATAGGCCAGATCACGCTGTCGGCGCAATCGACCGCCCTCCTTGACCAGGTCCTGGATGCTCTGGTAGCCGCCAAGGGCA
>CAZRRW010000014.1:0-20218 GCA_964602505.1 uncultured Burkholderiaceae bacterium | reverse complement strand
AAGAAGCGGATCAGGTGCTCGGGTGGTGGCAGCGGCATGATGTGCTCGATGCGGTTGTCGTCGGTTTGCGAGGTCTTTTCGACGTTCGCATACCAGCCATCCACGTCTTTCGGCGGGTTGTTGCGGTGGGGCATGGTGGCTCTCCTTTTCGGTTGGGCGTGTGATGGAAGACGGGCAAAAAAAAACCGCCGGGGCTTCCGGCGGTTTGAGATTTGGGACCTGGTCGCTTACATGGACGATTGGGCCTCTCTCCCGCCGGTGGCGTGTGAGAACCAAAAGTAGAAGAAGTAAAAGAAGAAGTAGTAGAAACTCAATTTAAGGAAGAACCAAAGACATGGGTGCAATGTAGCACACGGTTAGCGGATACCGCGCTTAATGGCTCCCCACCGGCTCGAGGCCAAAGGCTTGTTGCACTTCGAGCTCGATCTCGTCAAACCAAGCCTCGGGCAACTGACCGGCGTACTGCTTGCGTCGGTTAAGGCTGAGCCGGCCGCCTTGTTCATAGGCCCGAAGAATCAAATCGTGCAGCTTGACCCCAGGTAGGTCGAGTCGTTTGTCGAGTGCAGCGAACGCGGCGTCGAAGCCTTGCAGAAATGCCGCCTCGCGTTTGAGGTGAACGTCAACAGCGCGGTGGGCCATTTCCCACCCAAACTCAACTTGCGGGGTTGCGTCCCAATAGCGGTAGGCCGATGGGCGGCACTTCGTAGCAAAGACGTATTGAGCCCCGTCAATCCAGGTGACATCCCACAAGTCACGCAGGGGCTTTGAGTAAGCCTCCAAAGCGCCCAGATAAGCGGCCTCGTCTTGTTGCATTGCCATCGACACAGGCAGGATTTGTCCGTCGGTCAGTACCTTGGCGCCGCACAGCGCGTGGTGAAACAAGAACCGCGACAAACGACCGTTACCGTCCATGAACGGGTGCAAGTACACAAAGCCAAACGAGTTCAGACTGGCTTGCATCAAGGGGTGGGGGCAGCGGCGGCTGTTAACGGCTTCGCAGAAGTCAGCCATCAAATCAGGCAAGGTGTCAGGCGCGGGTGGCACATAACGCACCGCCAGGGCACCCACTCCCCCACGAGCCAACCAATTCTGTCGTTCACGAAAGCCGGGTTCACGGCTGGCGGGATTGGTGACCACCGCGTTTTGCAAATGCGTGAGATAGGTCTCATGGATCGGCTGGGCTGCATGGGCGGTGCGCAGCAATTCTGCGAAGGCTTGGGCTTTGTCGTGCGGCGGCTCTTCGCTTTCAATGGCATAGCTGCTCCGAGTCTCCGCCAAGTATGCCCAGTTCAACACGCGATCGAGCAGGCCTCTGCTACGAGCCTCGTCTGCAAATTGCGCCACCTCATCAAACAAAGGGCGCTTTTCCATCTGCGTGAGCTTGGCCGTTCGGCGCACCACTGGGCACCACTGGGGCGTACCCAGGCCATTGAAGTCAACGCGCCATTTGGTGTTGCGATAAACCGGGCCGCTGGCATAGAACAAAGCCTCGTCAAACAAGCCAACATAGGGTCCGCGGGGGCTTACACCTTCGAGCGAACGGCCTGTCACCAGCTCCCACGCGTAGCCCAATCGCCGCGCAAACTGCCCCGACGGCGCGGCATTGACAGCAGCAACAATTTCAGCGTCGCTGACCCCGCCCGTGTTGGCGAGTGCATCAATGACGGCTTGATCCACGCCTTGATAACGTACAGCGAACAACAGTTGTTCAATGGGCGCATCACCAGGCACCACTGCGCTGGGCACATTGATCGTGGCTTCAGTGCGCAAAACGCGGCCAACAGGCGCGGTCTCTGCCCGAAAGGCCAACGGTGGGCAAGCTAGCCCGAAGCGCTGAACAAGCTGCGAGTAGCCGACTTGAGCCATAAAAATATTCTCCCGGCTCAGATTTTCTTACAGATTTGATGGGCGCGACAATTTTTCTTACGTCGGCCGCACGCCTTGAGCCTCTGGTCCCTAAGGATGCATGCCCGTCACCGTGGGCAGCCAGGTGGAGAGCGCGGGCCAGTAGGTGATGAGCATCAGCACCACCAGGTGCGCCGCGAGGAAGGGGCGCAGCTCCCGGGTGAGCTCGGCCATCTTCAGGTTGGCCACGTTGCTGGTCACGAACAACAGCCCCCCCACGGGCGGGGTGATCATGCCCAGCGTCAGGTTCAGGATGACGATCATCGCAAAGTGCACCGGGTCAATGCCCAAACTGGCGGCAATGGGCGCGAGGATGGGCACCAGCACCACCACGCCGGGCAGCGGCTCGATGAAGATGCCGAACAGCAGCAGGAACACGTTGACGGCCAGCAGGAACACCAGCGGTGAGAGCTGCCAGCCGATGATCATGTCAGCCAACTCCTGCGGCACCCGGTTGACGGTGAGCACCCAGGCAAAGGCGGCGCTGGCCCCCACGATGATGAGCACGCTGGCGGTGAGAAGGGCCGAGCGCGCCAGGATGCCCGGCAGCATGTGCCATTGCAGGGTGCGGTAGAGAAACTTGCCGCAGATGAGGGCGTAGAACACCGCCACCACCGAGGCCTCGGTGGGCGTGAAGATGCCGGCGCGGATGCCACCCAGAATGACCACCGGCAGCAGCAGGGCCGGGATGGCGTGCACGAACACCCGCCATTTCTGGCCCGTGCTGAGCACCGAGTCGTCGCCCCGGTAGTTGCGCGCCCGGCTCACCCACCAGTTGACGGCACACATGGCCAGCGCAATCAGCAGGCCCGGCAAGAGGCCCGCCATGAACAGTTCGTCCACTGTGACCTGCTCGTCCTGCAGGGCGTAGATGATCATGATGATGGACGGCGGGATGATGGGCCCGACGATGGTGGTGGCAGCGGTGAGCGCCCCGGCGTAGGCGCGGTGGTAGCCGGCCTGGTCCATCATCTTGATCATCATGCTGCCGGGTCCAGCGGCGTCGGCCAGCGCGCTGCCGCTGATGCCTGAGAAGATGGTCAGCGAGGTGACGTTGGCATAGCCCAGCCCGCCGCGGCGGTGGCCCACCAGCAT
This sequence comes from uncultured Burkholderiaceae bacterium, assembly GCA_964602505.1. Lineage (GTDB taxonomy): Bacteria > Pseudomonadota > Gammaproteobacteria > Burkholderiales > Burkholderiaceae_C > CAZRRW01. The sequence continues at coordinate 17,218 of CAZRRW010000014.1, read as the reverse complement.
GCTGGCAAAGCGCAGCAGCACCACCGTCAGCGAGCCGCCCGACATCAGCTCAGCCGCCAGGATGAAGAAGGGCACGGCCATCAGCGGAAAGCTGTCGATGCCAGTGAACAGCTCCTTCAGCACAGCCAGCATCGGAAAGCTCGACACCATCACCGCGGCCATGGCCGACAGGCCCAGCGCAAAGGCCACCGGCATGCCGATGACCAGCAGGAACAGGCAGGCCAGGCAGAGTGTCAGCACCATGGCGGGAGCCTCAACTCACAGGCTCGACGCCGCTTGGGCGTCGAAGCCGTCCTGGCTCGGAAAGCTGCGCCGCGCCACATAGCGCCGCACCACAAAGCCCAGGTGCACCACCGACAAGGCAAAGCCAATGGGCAAGGCGGCGTAGACATAAGCCATGGGCAGTTGCGTGGCGGCGGCCGTCTGGAACATCGTGCGCTGGCAGTACTGCCAGCCGGCGATGATCATGCCGACAAAGAACACCAGCATCAGCAGCACGTTGAGCACCCGCAGGGCCTGGGCTGCGCGGCCCTCGGTGCCGCCGGGCAGGGCGTCCTGCAGGTTGTCAATGGCGATGTGCCCGCCATGGCGCAGCACCAGCCCCGTGCCCAGCAGGGTGAGCCAGATCATCAGGTAGCGCGACACCTCTTCGGCCCAGAAGAGACTTTCGCCTACCGTGTAGCGCAGCACCACGTTGGTGAACACGATGGCGGCCATCGCGCCCAGCATCACGATCAGCGCCCAGCGGTTGGCGGCGACGAAGGCGTTCTCCAGCTTTTGCATCATGGCGTTGGGCCCCACAAAAACGGCAGCCTCAGCTGCCGTGGTGCAGGGTTCTACCCGATGCGCCCGGGAGGCCGGGCGCCGGGCTTCACTTGAAGTTGCGGATGCGGTCGATGTTGGCCTGGCCAAAGCGGCGCGCGTACTCGGCATAGGCTGGCGCCAGCGCAGCCTGGAACTTGGCCTTGTCGGGGTTGGTGTTCACAGTCATGCCAGCCTTGCGCAGGGTGTCCACCCCGACGGCCTCGTCGGCCGCCACCTTCTGGCGGTTGGCCGCTGCGCCCAGCTTGGCCGCATCGCGCAGGATCTGCTGGTCGGCGGGGCTCAGCTTGGCCCAGGTGGCCTTGCTCATGATGAACAGCGCGGGGCTGTAGACATGGCCGGTGAGCGACAGGTGCTTCTGCACGGTGGCGAAGCGGGCCGACAGGATGACCGGGATCGGGTTCTCCTGCCCATCCACCACGCCCTGCTGCAGCGCGCCGTACAGCTCGGGGAAGGCCATGGGCGTGGGCGTAGCACCCAGCGTGCGGAAGGCCGTTATGTGCACTTGGTTCTCCATGGTGCGCAGCTTCAGGCCCTTCAGGTCCTCGGGTTCCTTGATTTCCTTCTTGCTGTTGGTGACGTGGCGGAAGCCGTTTTCACCCCAGGTGAGGCAGATCAGGCCCTTGGCCTCGCACCTGGAGAGGATCTCCTGGCCGATCGGGCCGTCGAGCACGCGGTGGGCATGCTCGCGGTCGCGGAACAGGAAGGGGATGTCGGTGATCAGCGTCTCGGGCACGAAGTTGCCCACCGGGCCGGTGGAGGTGATCACCAGGTCAATGGTGCCCAGCTGTGCGCCTTCCACCATCTCGCGCTCGCCGCCCAGCGCGTTGGCCGGGAACTCGTTGATGCGGATGCGGTTGTTGGTGCGTTTCATTACCTCGTTCATGAACACCGTGGCACCCACCCCATAGTGAGAGGTGGAGTTCAGGGTGTAGCCCAGGCGCAGGGTCATGTTGCCTTGGGCTTGTGCGGCGGTGGGCAGCGCGGTGCCCAGGCTGACGGTGACGGCGGCCACGGCGGCGGCCATGGCGGTGAGCCGGCGAATGGGTTTCATGGGGTTTGTCTCCTCGGTTGGGGTAGCCCGGTGCGCCAAGGTGGAGGCGCCGGTTGACCAGCAGGCACTGTAGCTAGGCGCGCAGCCGGACCGCGCCGGGGTTTTCACGCACGTAGGCGTCCAGCACATCGGCAAAGCCGGTGTCCTGGGGCATGCCCAGGGCGGTGGCCCGGGGGGAATCCACAAAGCTTGGCCAGCTGGTGACCAGTTTTTCCACCAGCGGGTCGGGCTTGAACTGAACCAGATCAACCGCCGCCTGGCCGCCCACCCGCTTCAACTCGGCCAGCATGTCGCGCACGGTGACGGTCAGCGCCATCAGGTTGAGGCCGGTGCGCGGGCCCCAGGCGTCGGCGCTGGCGTCATGGGCCACCAGCAGGCCGCCCACCGTGCTGGCTGGCGAAGCCAGGGCAATCGGCAGGTCGGGGCTGACCGGACAGACGGCCGGCACGCCTGCCAGGGGTTCGCGCAGGATGCCACTGACAAAGCCCGAGGCCGCGCCATTGGGCTTGCCGGGGCGCACGCACACGGTCAGCGGGCGCACGCTGCGGCCGTCGATGTAGCCCTTGCGGGAGTAGTCGGCCACCAGCTGCTCGCCAATGAACTTCTGGATGCCGTAGCTCCCCTGCGGCGTGGGCAAGGTGGTGTCGGTCACCCGCTCGGGCAGGCGCTGGCCGGGTGGTGCACCAAACACCGCCAGCGAACTGGTGAACACCAGCCGCACGGGCGCCTTGCTTTGCGTGGCGCGGCGCTGGGTTTCGGCCCGGCAGGCGTCGAGCAGGGCGCGGGTGGCGTCGTAGTTGCTGCGCATGCCGAGGTCGAAGTCGGCCTCGCACTCGGCGCTGACGGCTGCCGCCAGGTGGAAGACGCTGTCGGTGCCCGGCCTGACCACCGCCCCCGCGGCCAGCAGGTCGTTGAGGTCGCCCACCGCCTGGGTGACGCGGGGGTCGCCTGCCAGGTCGGCAGGTGCGGCCACGCGGTCGACCAGGTGCAGGGCAGAGACACGTTGTGCGCCCTGGCGCTGCAGCAGGGCCCGCGCCGTGCGCGCACCCAGGAAACCGGCGCCGCCGGTGATGACGATGTTCATGAACGGGCTCTACAGATACGCCGCCCTGATGCTGCGGCCATGTGGGACAAGGAAGCGGCTGACGGCGGTGTCGGGGGACGGGCCTCTACAGCAAGGGCTGGTAGAGGGTCTCGAAGGGCCCCGCCTGCCGGCTGGCCTGGGGGTGCGCCGCATTGAACACGCCGTCGCGCACGGCGGTGGCGTCCTGACGCATGGTGTTGATGAGTCGGCCCAGGTCGCCCAAGAGGGTCTGGAGGGACTCGCGCAGCCCGTCCAGAGACTCCCCCATGCGTTTCGGGTCGTTGGCTTCGGCCGCTTTCAAGGCGTCCTCAAGAAACCAGCGGACCTGCGTCGCTGCGATCTTGGTGGAACGGCATTCCGGCGTGCTGTAGCGGTGTTCGCGCTCGGCCTGGGAGATCCAGTCCGAAATGAGGCCGGAACCGTAGTCCAGCCGGGTGGCCTGCTCAAGAAAGCCAAAAGGCCCACGCCGATCCATGAACATGCTCACCCGTTCGGCCAACTCGCCCGCGTAGTCGGCAGCGGAATCAAGCAACTCATCAAAGGGCAGGCTCGGCAAAGGCGAATGCTCGCCAAAGCTCATCAGGCGCGTACCAGCGGCCAGATCGGCGGGATCGGCGGGATCGGCGGGATCGGCGGGATCGGCGGGATCGGCGGGATCGGCGGGATCCGCGCCATCGCCGCCGACTGCACTCCCGCCGAGATGCTGAGGCTTCATCGGCCTTATCGTGAAGTCAAGCGGCCCCGGCGTCAAGCCCCGAAACCCATTCACCAAGCCAATTCGTGTGGAAGTTCCTTGCCCGGACCCAGGGGCTTCAGGCCGTGCCACCCACGGTCAGGCCGTCGATGCGCAGGGTGGGCTGGCCCACCCCCACCGGCACGCCCTGGCCCTGTTTGCCGCAGGTGCCCACGCCGGTGTCCAGGGCCATGTCGCGGCCGATCATGCTCACCCGGGTCAGCGCGTCGGGGCCGTTGCCAATGAGTGTGGCGCCCTTGACCGGGTACTGAATCTGCCCGTTCTCCACCCAGAAGGCCTCGCTGGCCGAGAAGACGAACTTGCCGGAGGTGATGTCCACCTGGCCACCACCGAAGTTGGTGGCGTACAGGCCGCGCTTGAGGGATTTCACGATCTCCTGCGGGTCCTTGTCGCCGGAGAGCATGTAGGTGTTGGTCATGCGCGGCATCGGCACGTGGGCATAGCTTTCGCGCCGGCCATTGCCAGTGGGGCGGACCTTCATCAGCCGCGCGTTCATCGCGTCCTGGATGTAGCCCTTCAGGATGCCGTCCTCGATCAGCACATTGCGCTGGCTGGCATGGCCCTCGTCGTCCACGTTGAGGCTGCCGCGCCGGTCGGGCAGGGTGCCGTCGTCCAGCACCGTCACGCCCTTGGCGGCGACCCGCTGGCCAATGCGCCCGGTGAAGGCGCTGGAGCCCTTGCGGTTGAAGTCACCCTCCAGCCCGTGGCCAATGGCCTCGTGCAGCAGTACCCCGGGCCAGCCCGGGCCCAGCACCACGGTCATCTCGCCTGCAGGCGCGGGGCGGCTTCCCAGGTTGGTGAGCGCTGCCTTCACGGCGTCGTCCACATAGCCCTGCACCTGCGCGTCGGAGAAATAGGCCAGCCCGAAGCGCCCGCCGCCGCCGCCTGAGCCGGTCTCGCGGCGCACCTGGCCGCCCACCGTCTGTTCGGCAATCACGGTGACCGACAGGCGCACCAGGGGCCGCACGTCGGCGGCTAGGGTGCCGTCGGCGCGGGCCACCATCACCACGTCGTATTCGGCGGCCACGCTGGCCATCACCTGGGTGATGCGCGGGTCCTTGGCGCGGGCCAGCTTTTCCACCTTCTCCAGCAGAGCCACCTTGGCCGTGCTGTCCAGGCTGGCAATCGGGTCATGCCCGCCGTAGAGCTGGCGACTGGCGGCCACCCGGGCCTTGGGCGCACCTGCCTTCACCCGCCGCTGCTGGCCGGCCGCGGCAATGCTGCGCACGGTGCGCGCAGCGTCCATGAGCGAGGCTTCCGAAATGTCATCGGAATAGGCGAAGGCGGTTTTCTCGCCCGCCACTGCGCGGACGCCCACGCCCGTGTCGATGGCGAAGCTGCCGCTTTTGACGATGCCCTCCTCCAGGCTCCAGCCCTCGCTGCGGGTGTACTGAAAGTACAGGTCGGCATCGTCGACGCGGTGCTGGCGGATCTCGGCCAAGGCCTTGGACAGGCTGGCCTCGGTCAGGCCGAAGGGCTCGAGCAGCAGGGCCTGCGCGGTGGCCAGGCGTTCGATGGTGGGTTCGCGGGAGATCATGTGCCCATTATCGGCAGCAGCCTTCGGCTGCGGCCGGCCCACCCTGCGGCAGGAGCGGGCTGCCAGCCATTGGTCCCGGGCTGACATCCAACAGGCGCGTCAACGCGCCAAAACCGGCAGAAGGTTCAATCTTTCCGGCGTATTCGAAGTCGTCAGATTAGATAACTCAACTACCAAATCGCCCACTTAACTCTGTACGAGGCGCCTGGATTTGGCAATCGACATCAAGATCCCGATGCCAAAGCCCAGGGTCACCATGGCGGTGCCGCCATAGCTGATGAAGGGCAGGGGCACGCCCACCACCGGCAGGATGCCCATGACCATGCCCATGTTCACGAAGGCATAGGTGAAGAAGATCAGGGTGATGGCTCCGGCCAGCAGGCGCGAGAACAGCGTGGGGGCCTGCAGCGCGATGGTGAGGCCCCGGAAGATGAGGAAGGTGAAGGCCAGCAGCAGCATCAGGTTGCCGACCAGGCCGAATTCCTCGGCGTACACCGCGAAGATGAAGTCGCTGGTGCGCTCGGGGATGAACTCCAGGTGCGTCTGTGTGCCCTGCATGTAGCCCTTGCCCAGGATGCCGCCCGAGCCGATGGCGATCATGGCCTGCAGGGTGTGGAAGCCCTTGCCCAGCGGGTCCTTGCTCGGGTCGAGCAGGGTGCAGACCCGGTTCTTCTGGTATTCGTGCAGCACTTTCCAGTCCACCCCGGGCTCGCAGAGCCGGTCTTGCAGGAACACCACCGCCGACAGCCCCACCACCCCCACCACCAGCACCGGGATGATGAGCCGCCAGCTCAGCCCGGCGAAGAAGATCACGTACAAGCCTGCACTGAGCACCAGCAGGGCGGTGCCCAGGTCGGGCTGCTTGATGATGAGCGCGGTGGGCACCCCCAGGATGACCAGGGCCACCAGGAAGTCGGGCACGCGCAGCTGGCCCTCGCGTTTCTGGAACCACCAGGCCAGCATCAACGGCATGGCAATCTTCATCAGCTCGCTCGGCTGGATGTTGGTGGGGCCAATGTCGATCCAGCGCCGCGCGCCCTTCTTGACCAGGCCGAACATCGCCACGGCCACCAAGAGGGCCACCCCCACGGTGTACAGCGGCACGGCCAGTTGCATCAGCCGCTGTGGCGGGATCTGTGCCACGAGGAACATCACCAGGGCCGACACCAGGTAGTTGCGCACCTGGTCATTGAAGCGCCAGGGGAAGTCAAAGCCAGCCGAATGCAAAGTGGTCAGGCCCACACAGGCCAGCACGAACACGGCAAAGGCCAGCGGCCCGTCAAAGCCCTGCAGCAGCGGCTTGGCGCGCTGCCAGAGGGAGGGGCGTTCGAAGACGATGGCCATCGCGCTGCGTACCCTCAGGGCACCGGCATGGCCGCGGGCTGGCTGCCGCTGCCAATGGGCACGTCCTTGGCCAGGCGGGGCTTGCCGATGGGGGCCGCTGCCGTGCCTGCCCGCACTGCAGCGATGTCCTCTTCGCTCGGGTACAGGCCCATCACCGCATAGTCGAACACCCGCCGGGCAATCGGCGCGGCGGCCGCGGCGCCAAAACCAGCGTTCTCCACCACGATGGCCAGAGCGATCCGGGGCTGCTCCAGCGGTGCATGGGCCATGTAGAGCGAGTGGTCGCGCTGGAACTCCGACAGGCGGGCCGCGTTGTACTTCTCGCCCTGGCGAATGCCCACCGCCTGTGCCGTGCCGGTCTTGCCGCCCGACGCATAGCCTGCGCCGGCAAACACCCGGGCCGAGGTGCCCTCGGTGGCCACGCCACCCAGCCCGCGGCGGATCACCTCGATGTGCTCGGGCTTGAAGACCAGCGCCGGCAGCGGTTCGCGGGGCACAGGCATGCGTTCGCGGGTGATGACGTTCTCGATCTCCTTGACGATGCGTGGCTGCGCGCGCACGCCGCCGCTGGCCAGGATGGCCGTGGCATTGGCCAGCTGCAGCATGGTGAATGCGTTGTAGCCTTGGCCGATGCCCAGTGAGATGGTCTCGCCCGCGTACCACTTCTGCTGCTCCGGGCGCTTGTAGGTGCGGCGCTTCCAGTCCTGGCTGGGCAGCACGCCGCGAACCTCGCCCTCCAGATCAATGCCGGTCAGCTGGCCAAAGCTGAAGGGCTTCATCTGGTCGTGAATCAGGTCGACGCCCATCTCGTTGGCCAGCGAGTAGTAGTAGACGTTGCTGGATTTCACGATTGAGCGCACCATGTCCACAGCACCCAGCCCGCCGTCGCCATGGCTGCGGAACTGGTGGCCGCCGAAGAAGAAGGAGCCCCCGTCGTTGATGACGGTGCTGGCGGCGCGCTTGCCGCTGTTGAGCGCAGCCATGGCCATGAAGGGCTTGTAGGTCGACCCAGGGGGGTAGGTGCCGCGCAGGGCGCGGTTGAGCAGGGGCTTGTCGGGGGACTCGTTGAGCAGCCGCCAGTTCTCGGGGTCGATGCCCTCGACGAACAGGTTGGGGTCAAACGTGGGCTTGCTCACAAAGGCCAGCACCTCGCCGGTGCCGGGCTCAATGGCCACCAGGGCGCCGCGGCGGTCGCCAAACAGGTCTTCCACCAGCTTCTGCAGCTTGATGTCGATGGACAGGCGCACCGTGTTGCCCGGCGTGGCGTTGGTCGAGCGCAGGCGGCGCACTGCGCGGCCCCCGGCGGTGTTCTCCACCTCTTCCACACCAGTGATGCCGTGCAGGGTCTTCTCGTAGCTCTGCTCCACGCCCAGCTTGCCGATGTATTCGGTGCCCTTGTAGTTGGCCGCGTCGGGGCCGTCCTCGATGCGGCCCTTCTCGGCCTGATTGATGCGCCCGATGTAGCCGATCACATGGCTGGCGGTGTCGCCCAGCGGGTAGTTGCGGAACAGCCGGGCCTTGATCTCCACCCCTGGGAAGCGGTAGCGGTTGGCGGCGAAGCGGGCCACCTCCTCGTCGCTCAGCCGGGTGCGGATAGGCAGGCTCTCGAATCCTTTGCTTTCCTCCATCTGGCGCTTGAAGCGCCGCCGGTCGCGCGGGGCGATGTCGATGATCTGCGACAGCCCTTCGATGGTGGCTTCCAGGTCCCTGGTCTTGGAGGGGGTGATCTCCAGCGTGTAAGCCGAGTAGTTGGAGGCCAGCACCACGCCATGGCGGTCCAGGATCAGGCCGCGGTTGGGCACGATCGGCACCACCGCGATGCGGTTGTTCTCGGCCTGCGTCTGCAGCTCGTCGTGCCGCACGATCTGCAGCCACACCAGGCGCATCAGCAGCAGGCCAAAGCACACCAGCACGAACCCCGCGGCAAACAGCACCCGCACCCGAAAGCGCGAAAGCTCCTGCTCGACGTTCTTGAGTTCGGTCATGCGGTACCGAGTGTGTGGGCCGCCATGCTTACAGCGGCCGGTTCTCGTCCGGGTCGGGCGGGCGGCGTTGGGGGGCCAGCAGGATCACCGTCACCACCGGCCACAGCACGGCCTCCAACACCGGGGCGGCAAACACGCCCCAGCCTGGGAACATGCCGCCAGCGGCCATGCGCACGGCCAGCTCCACCAAGGCCGCTGCCAGCAGCAGGGGGAACACCTGCACCGCTTGCTGCGCCACCGGAAACCACAGCAGGCGGCGGTGGATGGTGATGGCAAAGTAGCTCAGCAGCGAATAGGCCAGGGCATGCTGGCCCAGCAGGGCCCCTTGGTGAATGTCCATGAGCAGGCCGAACAGGAAGGCCGCGCCCACGCCGACGCGCCGCGGCTGGTGCACGTTCCAGAACACCAGCACCAGGGCCAGCACGTCGGGCATGGCCGCCACGCGCCCCAGTGGCACCAGGTTCAGTGCCATGGCTGCCAGCATGGACCCCCAGATGAAGGCGGGCCTAGCGGGCAGCAGCAGGGCCTGGCCCGGACGCATGAGGCTCATTTCTTGGCCTCCTTGGCGTGGTCTTTGCGCGGCGCAGGTTCACCCTCCGGGGCGGGCCGCGCCGGGCCGGGTGGAAGCTGCAGCACCAACACGTGGCGCGCGGCGCTGACATTGGCCTTGGGCACACACACGATGCGCGCAAAGGACGAATTGGCCACCCGCTCCACCTTCTGCACCACGGCCACCGCGAACCCGGGCGGGTAGACGCCGTCCACCCCACTGGTGGCGAGCAGGTCGCCCTCCTTCACATCGGCGTTGGCCGCCATGTAGCGCAGCTCCAGCGCGTTGCCGGCGCTCGCGGCGTCGCCAAAGGCCACGCTGCGCGCACCGGTGCGGGTGTTGAGCACCGGGATCGACGCGTCGCGGTCGGTGACGAGGCTGACCTCGGACATCAACGGGTAGGCGCGGGTCACCTGGCCCAGCACGCCGGCATCGTCCACCACCGGCGATCCAGCAGTTACACCGGCCAGGCTGCCGATGTCGATGACCACCTTGCGCGAATAGGGGTCGGGTGCGTCGTACAGCACCTGGGCTGCCAGCGCCTGGGGCGCGGTGTCCTGCTTCAATCCCAGCAGGCGTCGCAACTGCTGGTTCTCCAGCGCCAACTGCTCCACTCGCTGGGCCCGCGAGGCCTGCTGCGCCAAGTCGGCTCGGGCTCGCGCCTCGGCCGCCTTGGCTTCGCCCAGGCCGCCTGCATACTCGCCCAGGGCGCGCAGCCCATCCACTGGGAGCAGCAAGGCCCGCTGCACCGGAGCCAGCAGCGTGGCACCCGCCGCCCGCAGCGGGCCGGTCATCTGGAAGCGGGTGTCGGCGGCCATGAGCAGCAGCGACAGCGCGCCAAAGAAAACCAGGCGCGATAGCGCCGAAGCGCCTTGCTTGAAAAAGGGCGGTGGGGTCCGGTCGAGCGTGCCGAGGCTCACTGGACGCCCAGTGTCACTCGTTGGTGAAGATGGAGCCCAGACGCTCCATGCGCTCCAGGGCCATGCCACAGCCCCGCACCACACAGGTGAGCGGGTCTTCGGCCACCAGGGTGGGCAGGCCCGTCTCTTCGGCCAGCAGGCGATCCAGGTCGCGCAGCAGCGCGCCGCCGCCCGTGAGCATCATCCCGCGTTCGGCAATGTCGGCGCCCAGCTCGGGCGGCGTTTGTTCCAGCGCGTTCTTCACGGCGCTGACAATCTGGTTCAGCGGGTCAGTCAGCGCCTCGAGGATCTCGTTGCTGCTGATGGTGAAGCTGCGCGGCACGCCCTCGGAGAGGTTGCGGCCTTTGACCTCCATCTCCTTGACCTCGCTGCCGGGGAAGGCCGAACCGATTTCCTTCTTGATGGCTTCTGCAGTCGGCTCGCCAATGAGCATGCCGTAGTTGCGGCGGATGTAGTTGATGATGGCTTCGTCGAACTTGTCGCCGCCCACCCGCACAGAGCCCTTGTAGACCATGCCGCCCAGGGAGATGACACCCACCTCGGTGGTGCCGCCGCCGATGTCCACCACCATCGAGCCCGACGCGTCGCTCACTGGCAGGCCCGCCCCGATGGCTGCTGCCATCGGCTCCTCAATCAGGTAGACCTCGCTGGCGCCGGCGCCCAGCGCGCTCTCGCGAATGGCGCGCCGCTCAACTTGGGTGGAGCCACAGGGCACGCAGATGATGATGCGCGGGCTGGGCTTGAACAAGCTGCGCGGATGCACCATCTTGATGAACTGCTTGAGCATCTGCTCCGTCACCGTGAAGTCCGCGATCACGCCGTCCTTCATGGGGCGGATGGCCTCGATGTTGCCGGGCACTTTGCCCAGCATGGCCTTGGCCTCCTTGCCCACTGCCTGGATGGTCTTCTTGCCCTGGGGGCCGCCCTCGTGGCGGATGGCCACCACGGACGGCTCGTCCAGCACGATGCCGACGTCGCGGGCAAAAATCAGGGTGTTGGCGGTGCCGAGGTCGATGGCCAGGTCGGTAGAGAAGTACCGACGAAATGATCCAAACATGTAGAGCCCTTAAAACTGGGCACAGCGGCTCAAAAAGCGACTCAAAAGCCGAGTCGCCTCCGGCTGTGGATAACCCGGGATAATAGCGGATTGCCCTCTGAAAATCGGCTTGCGGGCCGGTTTTACTCCCCGTTTCTACCCCGCCTTGCCACCCTTTCTGCCGTGTCCCTCAGCGCTCCTGAAATTGCCCGAATTGCCCACCTGTCGCGCCTGGCGCTGACCGAGGCCGAACAAGCCGCCATGCTGGCGCAGCTGAACGGCTTTTTTGCCATCGTCGAACAGATGAAGGCGGTCGACACCACCGGCGTGGTGCCACTGGCCCACCCGGTGGACGTGATGGCGCCCCAGACCCTGCGCCTGCGCGACGATGTGGCCAGCGAGGCGATTGACCGCGCAGCCAACCAGCGCAGCGCGCCACTGGCCGAAGACGGGCTGTATCTGGTGCCCCGGGTGATCGAGTGAGGGGGCACTGAGCATGAGCAAGCTTCACACCCTGGGCGTGGCCGAACAGGCCGCCCTGCTGCGCGAACGCAAGGTCTCTGCGGTCGAGCTGGCCCAGCACCACTTGCAGCGCATCGAGCAGCACCGCAGCCTGAATGCCTTTCTGGAGGTGAACCCCGAGGTGACCCTGGCGCAGGCGAAGGCCGCCGACGCCCGCCTGGCCAAGGGCGAGCAAGGCCCGCTGCTGGGCGTGCCGGTGGCCCACAAGGACATCTTCACCACCCGGGATTTCGCCACGACGGCAGGCTCCCAGATGCTGGCCGGCTACCGCTCGCCCTTTGACGCCACCGTGGTGGCCAAACTCGGCGTGGATCAGGCGGGCATGGTCACGCTGGGCAAGCTCAACTGCGACGAGTTTGCGATGGGCGGCTCCAACGAGAACTCAGCCTACGGCCCCACGCCCAACCCCTGGGACACGTCGCGCATCTCGGGGGGCTCCTCGGGCGGCACGGCGGTGGCGGTGGCTGCAGGCCTTGCCCCTGCTGCCACTGGCACCGACACCGGGGGCTCGGTGCGCCAGCCCGCCAGCTTCTGTGGCGTCACCGGCATCAAGCCCACCTATGGCCGCGCCAGCCGCCACGGCATGGTGGCCTTCGCCTCCAGCCTGGACCAGGCCGGTGTGATGGCCCGCAGCGCCGCCGACTGCGCCGCCTTGCTCAGCGCGATCTGCGGGCCTGACCTCGACCGCGACTCGACCAGCCTGGACGTGCCGGCCGAGGACTTCTCGCGAGGCTTGAACCAGCCCGTCCAAGGCCTGAGGATTGGCGTGCCCAAGGAGTTCTTTGGGGAAGGTGTGGCGCCTGGGGTGCGGGCCGCCACTCAGGCGGCTTTGGACGCGTTGAAGGCCTTGGGGGCGCAGCTGGTAGACATCTCGCTGCCGCGCACCCAACTGTCCATTCCGGTCTACTACATCATTGCGCCCGCCGAGGCCAGCTCCAACCTGCAGCGCTTTGACGGCGTGAAGTTTGGCCACCGATGCGCCGACCCGCAGGATTTGATGGACCTGTACAAGCGCACCCGGGCCGAAGGCTTCGGGGCGGAGGTCAAGCGCCGCATCATGATCGGCACCTATGTGCTGAGCCACGGCTACTACGACGCCTACTACGTCAAGGCCCAGCAGATTCGCCGCCTGATTGCAGATGACTTTGCGCAGGCCTTCACCCAGTGCGACGTGATCGCCGGGCCAGTGGCCCCCACCGTGGCCCGCCCCCTGGGCCCGCAGAGCGACCCGGTGGCCGAATACCTGGCCGACATCTTCACCCTGCCCGCCTCGCTGGCGGGCCTGCCGGGGCTGAGCCTGCCGTGCGGCTTTGGCGAGCAGGGCATGCCTGTGGGCCTGCAACTCATTGGCAACCATTTGCAGGAAGGCAAGATCTTGCGCGTCGCGCACCAGTACCAGCTGGCCACTGACTTTCACCGCCAGGCTCCCGGGGGGTTCGCATGAGTGCGCCCAAACTCATCGGGGGCTACGAAGTCGTCATTGGCTTTGAAACCCACACCCAGTTGCTGACCCGCAGCAAGATCTTCAGCCGCGCCAGCTCGGCTTTCGGCGCAGAACCCAACACCCAGGCCGCGCCGGTGGATCTGGCCCTGCCTGGCACCTTGCCGGTGATGAACCGGCAGGCCGTGGAATGCGCCATCCGTTTTGGCCTGGCCATTGGGGCCACGGTGGCCGAGCGCAGCATCTTTGCCCGCAAGAACTACTTCTACCCCGACCTGCCCAAGGGCTACCAGATCAGCCAATACGAGATTCCTGTCGTGCAAGGCGGGGCCATTGAGTTCTTTGTGGGGGGCGAGAAGCGGCGGATCAACCTCACCCGCGCCCACCTGGAGGAAGACGCGGGTAAGTCGGTGCACGGTGCGCAGCCCGGCATGAGTGGCATCGACCTCAACCGCGCGGGCACACCGCTACTGGAAATCGTGTCCGAGCCCGAGCTGCGCAGCAGCGACGAGGCGGTGGAATACGCGCGGGCCCTGCACACCCTGGTGGTCTGGCTGGGCATCTGTGACGGCAACATGCAGGAAGGCAGCTTCCGCTGTGACGCCAACGTGTCCATCCGCAAGCCTGGCCAGCCCTTTGGCACGCGGCGCGAAATCAAGAACCTCAACAGCTTTCGCTTCCTGAAGCAGGCCATTGACTACGAGGTGCGCTGGCAGATCGAGCAACTCGAAGACGGCAACGCCATCGAGCAGGCCACCGTGCTGTTCAACCCGGACACGGGCGAAACCCGGGCCATGCGCACCAAGGAAGACGCGCACGACTACCGCTATTTCCCCGACCCGGACTTGCCGCCGCTGGTGATTGCGCCGGGCTGGATTGAACAGGTCAAGGCCGCCATGCCCGAGCTGCCGGGGCAGATGGCGGCGCGCTTTGTGCGCGACGACGGCCTGCCCGAGTACGACGCCACCATGATGACGCAGAGCCTGCCCTTGGCCCGCTTCTACGAGGCCGTGCGCGACGGGTGCAAGCAGGCCAAGCTGGCGGCCAACTGGCTGATGGGCGAGGTGAGCAAGCGCCTGAATGCCGAGGGCAAGGACATTGCCCAAAGCCCTGTGACGGCGGCCCAACTGGCGGGTCTGATCGCTCGCATTGCCGACAACACCATCAGCAACAACGCGGGCAAGCAGGTGTTCGAGGCCCTGTGGAGCGGTGAAGGCACGGATGCGGACGCCGTGATTGCCGCCAAGGGCCTCAGGCAGATGAGCGACACCGGCGAGCTGGAGAAGATCATCGACGAAGTGCTGGCCGCCAACCAGAGGTCGGTGGACGAGTTCAAGTCGGGCAAGGACAAGGCCTTCCAGGCCCTGGTGGGCCAGGCCATGCGGGCCACCAAGGGCAAGGCCAACCCGGCCTTGGTCAACGAGCTGCTGCGCAAGAAGCTGGGCTGAGCTAGCGGCTGGGTGCGCTGCCGGGCGTGGCGGCCACGCCAAACCCGGGGGGCTCGCCCGCCCAAAGGCGTTTGAGCCGCGACAGTTCGGCGTCGAAGCGTTCGTTGATCTTGGTGATCTCGCTCTGCTGGGCTGCAATCGTGCGGACCGCACCGCCCATGTTGATGTCGTTCTCGTCGAGCTTGCGCTTGAGCGGCACCGGCACATTGCCCTTGCGAAAGAACTCCGCCTCGGCCAGCAAGGCTTTTCGCTCGCTCTCAAGGTCGACCACTCGCTTGCGGGCTGCCGCAATCAACTCGTTGGCATGAGCCAATTCCTTGCCGCGCGCGGTCTTGTGAGCGGCTTCATTGGGATACCGCTGCATCAGCGTCTTGTCGCGGCGTGCCGCTTCCTCGACCCGAATGCGCTCTTCGGCACGGGCTTTCTCCAGCGCCTCGGCCTTGGCGCGCTCCTCTGCGGTGGGCGGCGGCTTGATGACGCGCTTGACGGTACCGTCGTTGCGCAGCTCCTGCTGCTCACGGTCCAGACACTGCACGATGGGCCGGTCGGCGGTGATGCGGCGGCCATCGGCCGTGACGCAGGTGTAGATGCCTGGGCCGCTTTGCGCCAGTGTCGGCACGGCCGAAGCCAGCCCCAGCGCAGCCACCAGCGCCCGCAAGCCAAGGTGGCCACGGCGCTGTGGCAGGTTAGACGCCGTAACGGGTGCGGTACGCCAGGACGGCGGCATGGTGGGTGGCCAGATCGGGGTGCTGTGTATGTCGCAAGTATTCCAGCAGGTCCGCTAGGGTGCCAATAGCCACCACGGGCATTCGCCAATGACTGCTCACAAACTGGGTGGCGGAGTGGTTCAGTTCCAACACTTGCCCATCGCGCATCTCGGTGGCCTTCTCCTGGCGGTCCAGGGCAATGGCCACGCCACACGGCGTTGCACCTGCCGCGCGGATCAGATCGACTGATTCACGCACCGACGTTCCGGCCGAGATCACGTCGTCAATGATGAGCACCCGCCCTTGCACCGGCGCCCCCACCAGTGTGCCGCCTTCGCCATGGTCCTTGGCTTCCTTGCGGTTATACGCAAAGGGCACATCGCGCCCAAGCCGGGCCAGTTCAATGGCCACCGCCGCCGCGAGGGTGATGCCCTTGTAGGCGGGCCCGAACAGCATGTCAAAGCCCAGGCCACTGGCTACCAACCGGCGGGCATAGAACTCGGCCAGCCGCTGCAGCAGGGCGCCCGTGTTGAACAGCCCGGCGTTGAAGAAGTAGGGCGACTTTCGCCCGGCCTTGGTGGTGAACTCGCCAAAACGCAGCACGCCAGCGTCCAGCGAGAATTGCACAAAGGCCTGGGCCAGTTGATCCGGCGTCGTGTCAGGGCCGGCTGCCGCAGCGGCGGGCGAGGAAAGGGGTTTCATGCAGGGGTCTCGGTTCAGGCTGACCAGTCTAAATCTCAATGGCATCCGCTCGGCCACCAGCAAGGGGCTGGAGGCCTGGCTGGACCGGCACCAGCCCGACGCCCTGTGTGTGCAGGAGGTGAAGGCCCAGGCAACGGATGTGGGCGGCCGGTTTGAGGCCCTGGCGGGCATGACAGGGCATTTCCAGTTTGCCGAGAAGAAGGGTTATTCCGGTGTGGGCGTGTACACCCGCCACGAGCCCAGCGACGTGGTGGTGGGCTTTGCGCACGACACGGCCCTGGCGGTGCCGGGAGGCGAGTTCAATGCCGAGGGCCGCTATGTGGAGCTTCGCTTCGACACCCCCGCTCGCCGGTTCAGTGTCATCAGCTGCTACTTTCCCAGCGGCTCGTCAGGCCCTGAGCGGCAAGAGGCGAAGTTCCGCTTTCTGGAAGTGTTCTTTCCTCATCTGCAAGCCTTGGCGGGCGAGCGCGAGTTCGTGCTGTGCGGCGATGTGAACATTGCCCACACCGAAAAAGACCTCAAGAACTGGAAGAGCAACCAGAAGAACAGCGGCTTCCTGCCGGAAGAACGCGCCTGGATGACGGCACTGCTCAACAGCGGTGCGGTGGTCGACGTGTACCGCCGCCTGCACCCCGACACCACCGACACCTGCTACACATGGTGGAGCCAACGTGGCGCGGCGTACGCCAAGAACGTGGGCTGGCGGCTTGACTATCACCTGGCCACGCCCGGTGTGGCGCAGTGGGCCAGAGCGGCTGAAATTTACAAAACTGAGAAGTTCTCAGACCATGCGCCGCTGACCGTCGACTACCAGGCTTGAGCCGGGCGCTGGGAGCGGCTCATCGCGCCTGGGTGCGCGCCCGCTCGTACAGCGGCATCACCTTGGGCAGGTTGGCCTCAATATCCCGGATGCGGGTTTCGCCCGCTGGGTGGGTGCTCAGCCATTGCGGCGGCGCGCCGCCGCCTGCCTTGCTGGCTTGGCCCATCTTCTGCCACAGGCTCACACCGGCGCGTGGGTCGTAACCTGCGCGGGCGGCCAGCTCCATGCCCACCAAGTCGGCTTCGCTCTCGTCGCCCCGGCTGAACTTGAGGGTGAGCAGCTGAGCCCCGGCGCCCGCGGCCATGCGGCCCAGGTCACCCAGGCCCAGCAGCTGCGCGCCGATGGCCAGCGCACCTTGCGTGAGTTGCCCCTTGGCGATGCGGGCGCGTGCATGCTCGCGCAGAGCATGGGCCACCTCATGGCCCATGATCATCGCGACCTCGTCGTCCGTCAGCTTGAGCTGCTCCAGGATGCCGGTGTAGAAGGCGATCT
>CAZRRW010000013.1:2290-20359 GCA_964602505.1 uncultured Burkholderiaceae bacterium | reverse complement strand
ATAGAGCTTCTCGTCCTGCACCCCAAACAGCTGCACCTTGGCGACGTCAGGCACCCGATTCGCCAGAAATGGCGACGGGCGTACTGTCCGGGGCACCGCTCATTTGCCACCACCGTTCTGTGGCCCTTTCGGGGGCGTATAGGCCACCACTTTCTGCCCCTCACTCAGGACATGGGTACCGGCGGTTACCACCATCTGGCCTGGTTGCAGACCAGCGGCCAGCACGGCCTCGTTGCCGTCGGCGCCAGCCACCTTCACGTCGGTCGCCCGGACAACCGACGCCTTCGGATCAAAGACCCAGACGCGACTGCGTCCGCCCTGCTCGAACATCGCAGCCATGGGCAGCTTGATGCCTTGAGGAACCTCCTTGCCAACCCTTGCCGGCCCCGTGTCCACAAGCACGGTGCCGCTTTGGCCAACGGTCACGTTTGCGTTGCCCACATCGGCCTTGACCAGATAAGTGCGCGTTGCAGGATCTGCAGCCTGTGCGACTTCGCGTACCCGCGCCGGGATGGTCTGCTGGGCGGCGCCCCCACCTGCCGTTGCCCCCCATAGCCGCACCCTCACCGGCATGCCAAGCGCCGCCCGGAACGACTCGACGCGGTCCTCCGGCACTGCGAAAACCGCGTCGCGCGGCCCGGCTTGCGCAATCGTCACCACCGGGGTCCCCGCATTCACCACTTGGCCTGGCTGCGCGTCAATGCTGGTCACCACTCCCGCAACATCCGCGACCAGCGTCGTGTACTGAGCCTGATTGGTTTGCACGGCGGCATTGGCTTTCGCCTGCGCCAACTGAGCCTGAGCGGCTTTCAGGCTGGTTTCCCGCCTGTCCAGTTCGGCACGACTGATGAAGTTCTGATCAAAAAGATCCTTGAACCGTTTGAAGTCGGCCTGGGCAAGGTCCAGATTGACTTGAGCGCTCGCGACCGCAGCTGTGGCGGCCTCGGCGCCCAGCTTGTAATCCTGCGGGTCCAAGGTGGCCAGGGTTTGGCCTGCCTTGACCACCTGGCCCAGCTCGACCCGTCTGGCAGTGATCTTGCCGGCCACTCGAAAGCCGATTCTCGACTCCACCCTGGGCCGGATCTCGGCTGCAAACTCCGCACGGTTGCCGAGGTCCTGGGGTGCCACCTGCATCAACTTCACCGCCCTGGGCGGTGCTTCTGCTGGTGATGGACTGCCACAGGCCGCCAGCACAGCCGACAGCGAGAGCATCAGGGGAAAGGCGATGTGGCGAGCGCATGAATTCATCAGGATCCACCCTATTGACTGACTGGTCAGTACTGTAGGGGCATGAGGGCGGCCTGTCAATCGATCCGCTATGCTGCGGTGGCGGCACCAAGAAAAAGGGCTGCCGAGGCAGCCCTGTTGATGCGCCGATCAGGCCGCTAAAGCGGCTGCGACGCGGGGGTGTTGATGCCGTGCAGATCAGCGAACCACCGCCATGGCCTCACGCTTGTCGGCCTTGTAGGTGTACAGGGTCAAGGCACCGTTCTTGATGTCGCCCTTGTTGTCAAAAGAGATGGTGCCAGTCACGCCCTGGTAGCCGCTGGTCTTGGCCAACACCGGCAGATACTTAGCAGGATCAGAAGAACCCGCCTTGACCATCGCGGCCACCATCACGTTGACAGCGTCATAAACGTAGGGGCTGTAAATTTGCACGTCAGCATTGAACTTCTGCTTGAAGCGGGGACGGAAGTCTTCCATGGCCTTCTTGGCCTTGGCGTCCTTCTCGTCGATGCCACCCGCCTCAGCGCAAATGACCTGGCCATCGGCCATTGAGCCCGCTGCCAGCTTGGGCAGCTCGCCGGAACAAATGCCGTCACCACCCATCATCTTGGCGTTGATACCAAGCTGCTTCATCTGACGAAGCACGGGGCCGGCCACCGCGTCCATGCCGCCAAAGAACACCACGTCCGGCTTGATCGCCTTAATGCTGGTCAGGATGGCAGTGAAGTCAGTGGCTTTGTCGTTCGTGAACTCGCGCTTGGCGACCTTGCCACCAGCCTTCTGTACGGCCTTCGTGAACTCGTCAGCCACACCCTGGCCGTAAGCCGTCCGGTCGTCGATCACGGCGATTGACTTCGCTTTCAGCGTTTTCACGGCGTAGGTACCCCCAGGGTACCGCCCAGATGCACGTCATCGGCCACCACGCGGAAAGTGGTCTTGTAGCCATTGCGTGTGAACTTGGGATTGGTCGCGGAGGGGCTGATCTGGGGGATGCCAGCGTCCGAGTAGATCTTGGACGCGGGGATGGAAGTGCCCGAGTTCAAGTGGCCGATGACTCCGGCCACCTTGGCATCCGAAAGCTTCTGGGCGACTGCCGCACCTTGCTTCGGGTCTGCCGCGTCATCTTCCGTCAGCAACTCAATCCTGGCCTACTTGCCACCGATGGTGACACCCTTCGCATTGAGTTCATCAACGGCCATCTTTGCGCCGTTCTCGTTGTCTTTGCCAAGGTGGGCAATGCTGCCGGTGGTGGGACCGACGTGCGCGATCCTGACGACCACATCCTGAGCCATCGAAAGACCGGCGAAGCCAAGAGCGATAGCGGCCACAGAGGCCTTGACCACGAATTGCATGAAATGAACTCCGACTAAAAAAAGGACTTGTTCGAACACTGCCGAGTAGGGATGCGATGCAACCTTTCCTCCTCAACATGGCGCCCATGATGCGGGAATCGCCACCGCCCTCCGGCCTCAACGAAGGGCAAAAGACATCAATACCTTCATGGTTAACCCTGCTCCTTCGCTAGCGCACCGGGCCCGGGTCACGCATTCAAGGTGCGGCACTGCTTTTCGCAGACGCCCGCCGCTCCTCTTCGGCCATGGCCTGCTCAATGGCCTCCCCGACCACATCCTCCAAGGTGCGACGGACCTGCTCCTGCAAGCGGGTCGAGAAAGCCTCCATGACTGAAGTGACCAGCGGCTCAAGATCACGATATAGCCGCTCGTCGAGTACGCCTTCGATTCGGGTCTTCAGATCGGACAAGAGCCGAGCGCGAACCGTGGCCTCAACCTCTGCAGCCACTGCCACAAAACCAGACTGCGCCGCGGCGGCGCCCCCTGGAGTTGGCAGCACCGCTCTAGCAGGCCTCTCCAGCACCTGCGTCAATGTGGGAACCTGTCTCGGCGGAGGCACCCGGGTATTCATGGCCCGGTTTCACGCCCGGTCACGCGATGGGTCGTGATCGGATAGCCACGTGACTGATAGTGCTTCCAGCGCTGCCGGGCGCTCAGCCGATCGGTCTCATCCTGCCCGACCAGTTCGATCAGACGGCTGAAGCGTTCGAAACCGGCTGGCACCTCGGGAAGCAGATTGAGCAGAACGTCGTGATGCGCCAACTCGCTCAGGGACGTGGCAATGACGACTTGCGAAGCCGCCACCGTCGACGCCTGCGTGTGACCTGCCAATGCGTGAGGAATGAACTCGGTTGGGCGCACGCTCCACAGGTACTGGCTCAGCGCTTGGGCGTCGTCGTTACCAGCAACCACACAGAGCCTGGCGCCAAGTGCGAGACTCTTGCGAACCACCCTGACACCGTAAGTCAGCCGCTCAGGCACATCGATATGGAACTTGATGTCGGTCATTGAACTGAAGAGCTAGCCGCGGTCCCGCGCCGCCCGGATTTCGCACGCGGCTGCGCAGCCCTGGCCAGCAGAAACTCGGTCAACAGACTCACCGGGCGGCCCGTTGCGCCCTTGGATGCACCGGACTTCCAGGCCGTGCCCGCGATGTCAAGGTGCGCCCAGGGATACGCGGCGGTGAAGCGCTTCAGAAACAGCGCTGCCGTGATGGCGCCACCAGCCCGCCCGCCTACATTGGCCACGTCGGCAAAACTGGTCTTCAAGCCCTCCGCGTAGGCTTCATCCAGCGGCATCCGCCAACAAGGATCCAGTACGCGCCGCCCAGCCTCCATCAGGTCGCGAGCCAAGTCGTCGTCTGCACAGAACAACCCGGAGTTCACATGCCCCAACGCGATCACGCAGGCGCCAGTCAGGGTGGCCACGTCCACCACCGCCGCCGGCTTGAAGCGCTCAGCGTAGGTCAGCGCGTCACACAGGATGAGGCGCCCCTCGGCGTCGGTGTTCAATACCTCGATCGTCTGACCAGACATGGAGGTCACGACATCGCCCGGCTTGACCGCCCGACCGTCCGGCATGTTCTCGCACGTCGGCACCAGAGCCACCACATTGACCGCCGGCTTGATGGCTGACAAGGCTTTCATCGTGCCCAGGACAGATGCGGCGCCGCTCATGTCGAACTTCATTTCGTCCATCTCCGCCGCCGGCTTGATGGAAATGCCACCCGTGTCGAAGGTAATGCCTTTGCCTACCAACACCAAGGGGGGCTCGCTGACTGCCGCACCGCTGTACCTCACGACGATGAACCGCGGGGGGTGCTCTGAGCCCTGTGCCACAGCGAGGAAAGCACCCATGCCGAGCCTTTCAATGGCCTTTCGTTCGAGCACCTCGACCTTCAGTCCGGACCCCTTGCTGGCGAGCGCGACGGCCGCCTTGGCCAGCGAACTCGGGGTGCAAATGTTCCCGGGGCGATTCGCCCAGTCCCGCGCCCAGGCAACGCCTTCAGCCATACCCGCCGCTTCGGTCAGGGCTTTCGCCAGGGCCTTGGCCGATGTGGCGCTGCCTGCACCCAACAAAGTCAAACGGGTGAACGAAGGTACGGGGGCTGGCTTGGACTTGGTCACCCGGTACTGATACGTCGCTGCCAACACCGCCAACGCCAACGCACGCACATGGGAGGCATCCAACGCCGGCAGATGTCCAAGGGCAAGGACAAGGCTGCCGGGCTTGACGCCCTTCAAGCGAGACACCGCCGACTCGGCAGCGCCTCTCAGAGCCATTGGCTCGGCAGAATCGGCCCCGACCAACACCACGCGGCCTGCCTTGCAACCCTCGGGCGACAAGAACACAAAGCTGGATCCCGCTTTGGCCTCAAAGTCCCCAGATCTGGAGGCTGCACTCACCAGAGCCCTCACCCATGGGGGCAATTGCCCCAGCTGCATATCAGCCAGGATCGGCAACACCAGCGTATCGCAGGCCAGAGCGGCCCATTCGGCGCTAGGCGCCACACGGAACTCGAAGTCCATAATCGTCCACGTTATGCGGGGCTCCTGCCCTGCCACATCCGACGCCAGCAAAGCCCCCCAGCGCATCCCATGTTATTCGATTCATCCCTGCGCAAGGAGCTGGCCCGGGGCTTTGGCGCCACTTTGGTCGTGCTGATGACCATCGTGATGACGGTCGTGCTGATCCGTACGCTCGGTGAAGCCGCTCAGGGACAGGTGGCCCCCCAGGATGTCCTCCTGCTGCTGGGCTATCTGATGCTGGGCTACCTGCCGACCATCCTGACCTTGTCGCTGTTCATCGCCGTTGTCGGCGTCCTGTCGCGTGCCTATCAGACCTCGGAAATGGTCATATGGCTGTCCAGCGGAGTAGGTCTGGCCCGCTTTCTGGGCCCTGTGTTCCGCTTCGCTTGGCCAGTATGGGCGGTGATCCTGCTCCTCGCCTTCTTGGTCTGGCCTTGGAGTCAACTGCAGCTTCGTGACCTTCGTGACCGGTTCGAGCGCCGCAGCGACATCGCCCGCATCGCACCCGGGCAGTTCCAGGAATCATCCAACGGGCAGCGGGTGTTCTTTGTTGAGCGCAACGTCGGGACCCGGGAGGGTGCGACGGTTGGGCGCAACGTGTTCGTTGCCTCTACCGAGAACAACCGGGAGACCGTCACTTCAGCGCGAGAAGGTCGACTGCTCAATCAGGGCTCAGAGCGTGTGCTGCTGCTGGACAACGGTGAGCGGCTGGAAACGGACCTTGCCACAGGTGAGCGTCGCGTCACTCAGTTTCGCCAGTACCGCATCGTGGTGGGTGACGTCTCGGCTGATGCAACCGAGTCAGTCCAACCCAAGACACTCAGCACACTGCGCCTTCTCGGCGACCCGAAGCCGAGCCACATGGCTGAACTTGCCTACCGTGCAGGCCTGGTGTTGGGTGCCTTCAATCTGACGCTGGCGGCTGTTGGCCTCGCGACGGCCAACCCACGCTCGGGGCGCAGCGCGGGCTATCTGCTGGCCGTGCTGGTCTTTCTTGTGTACTTCAATCTCATCACCCTGACCCAAGCCTGGGTGGCGGCAGGGCGAAGCAGCTTTGCGCAGGCAGTACTGGGCCTGCACGGACTGGTTCTTGTCTTGAGTAGCGCGTGGCTGGCACGCCGGCATCTAGGCCCGGCGCTCAGTTGGCAGGGCCTGCTTCGCCTGACGCGGTCGTGACCATGCGAACGATCCGAAGACTGCTGCATCTCGAAGTGGGCTTGGCGGTCGCGTTTGTCGCCTTCGGGTTCACGGCCCTCTTCTCTTTTTTCGACTTCTCGAGCGACCTGGATCGGATTGGCAAGAACGGATACACGCTCATGGATCAGTTGCTGGTTGTGGCTCTGTGGGTACCCAGCCACCTCTATGAACTCATGCCAATCGCCGTGCTGATCGGCGCCATCTTTGTCATGGCCCGCATGGCACAAAGCTCTGAGTTCACCATTCTGCGCACCAGTGGTCTTGGCCCGGTCAGGGCGTTGAAGTCGCTGGCGAGTCTGGGTTTGGCCTTCTCCGCACTCACCTATGTGCTGGGGGACTTTGTGGTTCCACCAGCTGAGAGCGCGGCACAGTTGCTCAAGGCCAAGGCCACTGGCGGCCTGTCGGTCGGACAAACGGGCATATGGCTGCGGGACAGGACCGACAGAGGCAGCTTTGCGGTCAATGTGCGTGGCGTGGACGCGACGGGCGAGTTGCAGGGAGTCAAACTGTTCGAGTTTGATGTTGACGGGCAACTCGTTGGCCGCATCAGCGCCTCAAGGGCTCGCCCGGGCGAGGATGGCTGGACGCTGATGAATGGAGTCCGGGAGGTGCTGCCCCGCGGCAGGGTTGGCACACAGATTGATGCTGCAGCGTCGGCCGCTCAACAGACGCCAGCCATGCAGCGACAGGCTTTCGAGTCCATGGAGTGGCCAAACAGCCTGAGCGCGTCGGTCGTGACCGTGGCCGTCGCCAATCCTGAGCGCATGTCAGCCATCTCACTGTACCGATACATGACCCATCTCGAAGACAACGAGCAGGCGGCCCAGCGCTACGAGATCCAGTTCTGGAAGAAGGTGATCTATCCGTTTGCCTGCCTGGTGATGATCATGCTTGCGCTGCCTTTCGCCTACCTGCACTTCCGTTCGGGAGGCATCAGCTTGCAGGTGTTTGGCGGCATCATGGTTGGCGTCAGCTTTGTCCTGATGGGACATGTCTCCAGCCATGTTGGCCTGTTGCGTGACTGGACGCCCGTACTGGCAGCTTCGCTGCCGAGTGCCTTCTACCTCGCCGTGTCACTGGGCGTGTTCTCGTGGCTGGTGAAGAACCGTTGAGCCACTTGTGCGCCGCTTGCAGGACCGAGATGCATCCACGCCCCCCCTCCCATGAACCACGCAACGATTCTTTTCGCGCATGGCGCCCGCTCGGCAGATTGGGCCAAGCCGTTTCAAGAGCTGCGCGACCGGGTCGCAAAAGCCCTGCCGAACCAGCGGGTGGAACTGGCCTATCTGGAGCTCATGGAACCCAGCTTGACAACGGTGATCGACCGTCTGGCTGGCGGCGGCGCCTCCGCGCTTCGCGTCGTACCGGTCTTTCTTGGGTCGGGCGCGCATGTGCGACGAGACCTGCCTGAGCTGGTGGCCAATGCGCGCGAGCGATGGCCTAGGGTGGTCATCGTACTTGAGCCCCCATTGGGTGAGCGTGCCGAAGTGTTGGAGGCCTTGGCCCAGGCAGCAGCCAGCCCGGCCGTCACGCCGCCCGTCTGAATATCCCTTTAAATATAAAATTCTTCCGGTTAATATCTGGAAGTAGTTATGAACCTGCACCAGTTCCGCTTTGTGCAAGAAACGGTTCGCCGGGATCTCAACCTCACGGAGGCGGCCAAGGCCCTTCACACGTCTCAGCCCGGCATCAGCAAAGCCATCATCGAACTGGAGGAGGAACTGGGCATCGACATCTTCGTGCGCCATGGCAAGCGCATCAAACGTGTGACGGAGCCCGGCCAGCAGGTCCTGGAGTCGATCCAGCTCATCTTGCGCGAGGTCGAGAACCTCAAACGCATCGGCGCCGAATTTGCCACACAGGACGCTGGCACCTTGTCCATTGCGACCACCCACACCCAGGCGCGCTATGTGCTGCCGGAACCGGTGGCGGCACTTCGCCGCGACTACCCCAAGGTGGTGGTCAACCTGCAACAGGGCACTCCCAGCCAGGTGGCCCAGCTGCTGCTGAGCGACCGTGCCGACATTGGCGTTGCCACAGAGTCACTGGCCGATTTCGACGAGCTGGTCACCCTTCCCTGCTATGAGTGGCAGCATGTGCTGGTGATGCCAACTGACCATCCGCTGGCAGGGCTTGAGCGCGTGAGTCTTGAAGATCTGGCCAAGCATCCGCTTGTGACCTACAACGTGCAGTTCACCGGCCGAAGCCGCATTGACGCTGCGTTTGCAGCCAAGGGCCTGAGCCCCCACATCGCCCTGGAGGCCATCGATTCCGACGTCATCCGCACGTACGTGCGCCTGGGCCTGGGGGTCGGCATCCTCGCTGAGATGGCCGCCCATGACCCAGCCAGCCTGCCATTGGCTGAACTGGGCCTCGTGGCCAAACCCGGTGGCAGCTTGTTCGGCACCAACGTCACCCGTGTAGCCTTCAAACGCGGTGCCTACCTGCGGGGGTTTGTCTATGCCTTGGCACAACACCTGTCGCCACGCCTGACCCGGCACCTGATCAACACCGCCATGAAGGGCGGCACCTCCAACTACATGCTCTGATCGTCCCGCTGCGAATCCCATGAACGCACTCTTCTCCCCTTCCCCGTCGACTGCCACCGCCGCCCAGCCACGCACCCCGGCCCTCCAGACGAAGCTGCCCAAGGTCGGGACCACCATCTTCACGGTCATGTCAGCACTGGCGGCTGATGTCGGCGCCGTCAATCTTGGACAGGGCTTCCCCGACTTCGAGTGCGATCCCAGGCTGGTCGACGCAGTCACCGGGGCCATGCAGCGCGGGCTCAACCAGTACCCGCCCATGACTGGCGTGCCCGCACTGCGGGAAGCGGTGGCCGCGAAGATCGGCCAGTTGTATAGACGAGCCTACGACGCAGCCAGCGAAGTAACCATCACAGCAGGAGCCACCCAGGGCATCATCACGGCCATCCTCGCTGTGGTTCGCCCAGGCGACGAGGTCATCGTCCTGGAGCCTTGCTACGACAGCTACGTGCCCAACATTGAACTGGCCGGCGGCAAACCCGTGTTCGTGCCCCTCACGCCTGGCAGCTTCCGGCCCGACTTTGCCAAGATCGCCGCGGCGATCACCCCCCAAACCCGCGCCATTCTTGTCAACACCCCGCACAACCCCAGTGCCACGGTGTGGTCCGCCGCCGACATGCAGGCCCTGGCCGACTTGTTGCGGCCCACCGACGTGCTGGTCATCAGCGACGAGGTCTACGAGCACATGGTGTTTGATGAGGCCCCGCACAACAGCATTGCCCGCCACCCCGAGTTGGCCGCCCGTGGCTTCATCGTCTCAAGTTTCGGCAAGACCTACCACGTGACAGGCTGGAAGGTAGGTTACGTGGCTGCGCCCGCCGCGCTGACGGCCGAGTTTCGAAAAGTGCATCAGTTCAATGTGTTCACGGTGAACACGCCGGTTCAGCATGGCCTCGCAACGTACATGGCCGACCCCGCGCCATATCTCATGCTGCCAGGGTTCTATCAGGCCAAACGTGACTTGTTCCGATCCGGGCTTTCCGGCACCAAACTGCGCATGCTGCCCAGCGAAGGCAGCTACTTCCAGTGCGTCAGCTATGCCGACCTCCCGTCCGAATGGAGTAGCCTGAACGAGGCCGCATTCTGCGAACGGCTGACCCGCGAGGTGGGTGTTGCCGCCATCCCGCTTTCGGCCTTCTATGAAGGCAGATTTGAGCAGCAGATCGTGCGCTTTTGCTTCGCCAAGAAGGACGACACATTGCGAACAGCGCTGCATCGTCTTGCAACGCTGTAGTCACGCGTGCCGCCTAACTCCCAGACATCGGCTTGGGAGCGGCCGGAGCCACGTCGAAGTCAAAATCGATCAAGTTGTTGCTCGGGCCAGGCGTTGAGGCCGATGACGCTGCGGCCTCTGCCTGGTCTTGCGCAGGGCCTTGCACATCCAGCACGCTCAGATCGAGATCCAACCCAAGATGCTCCGGCGGCTCGCTGTCCACGACAGTACCGGGGCTTGCCTGCAGCGGCTCGATCTGAGTATTGCGAAAGCCCGTTTTCGCCTCGGCCTGCGGCGAATCGTCGAAGTCAAGCAGCAGGTCAACATCCCCGGCATCGGCCACGCTGCCGTCGGTCACGGCCAGAGAGTCCACGGCCATCTTCGACACGCTGGGCTCACTGCGCATCTCTTCAACAGCCGCAGCAGCTTTCCCCTGAGATTTCCCCTGAGAAGTACCACTGTCCAGGATGCTTGAAGCCACGGAGTACAGCATCAGCAATTCGCGGTAGGCCGGCAAGTCAAATGCTTGCTCTGGAGACTCCGGGCGGCGCATCAGGGACTCCTCAATCACACCGAGCACCTTCGGTGATGGCCACAAGGCCATGATCCGGTGAATCGCCTGCTCGTAGTCTTCGAGGTTTCGCCCATGCGCGCTGTCCTCGCCCCATTCCGGCGCCTGCACCGCGAACCGACGCTCCAGGGCCAGCTTGGTCTCCTCGTACTCGTCCTGATTGCCGCTCTTGCGATATAGATCCAAGAGATCCAGGTAAAGCAGTGCGCTGGAGTCCGGTGCCGCCTCGATCTGGATCCGCAACAGCTCCGCCGCCTGGCTGAACTCGCCCAACGTAGCGAAAAACTCAACCTGCTGGTGAACATCCAGCAGCTCTTCGACGTTGACAGAGCGCCGCCCCGCCCCGCCCGCTGAACCGTCCAGATCATCAAGCAGGGATTCACGAGGCGAAGCAGTGCGAGCCTTCGGTTCCGTTGGTGACTCAACCAGCGACTGATCGAAGTTGCTCGTTGTGAACATCTCAACCGTCATGCCATCCTCAGGACGCAGAGAGTCGGACGTTTGGGCCACTCGGCCCTTGGGCCTTGAATTGGCAGGGCTCTCTGCGGCAGAGCGCGAGGCGAAAGGTCGTGAATCGTCGTCAGGCTCCAGGGTCTGGGCGGCTGGAGGTTGACGGCTCCATAGCTTGCGCCTCCATGTATTGGCTTTCCTTGGATCACCAAGCGTCGCTGGGGCTCCGCCGACAGAAGGTCTACCAGGGCCGGTTGGCCTGGCTGACAAGTCGCCATGCGTGGTCGGGAAATGCTCCGCAGCCTCGTTGCCCTGCCACCAGGCCTTAGGACTGCGCCGCCTCGATACCACCCAGGCCAAAAGCGCCCCCAGGACCACGACGACGGCTGCGAGGAAATAGACCAATGGATTCCTGAAGCGCTCAGCCTTGGCCGTCTCGGTAGCCGCTTCGGCCTGTACAGCGCGCTGCTCGGTCTGAGCCACCTTTCGGCTCATCGTATTGATCTGCTTGGTCGCATCCTCCAGGGACTGCCTCTGCGTCACCCAGGCCTCTGGCGTACTGTTGAGGGCCAGCCAGAGGTCTCGGGCAGCTCGGCGTCGAGCCTGGATGTCGGGCGACTCCGCAGCCAGCTCTGTCGTCAGAATGGGGCTCGACTTCAATCCGAGAGGCCGATCCGTCTCGATGTCGATCGGATCGAGCTTGAGTTTCGGCCGCGACACCACCTTGGCAGCCTCTGTTGAGCGGCCCCGAGCAGGCGTCTGAGCGTCGCCCCGAAGCGAGATCGAAGGTGCCAGCGCAACGGGTTGCGAGGCGCGTACCGCGACGTCTGCGGCGCTGGAATCGCGGCGCTCACGCGACGGCTTGCGTGGACCGCTGCGTTCGGTGTTGCTAGTTGGTCCAACGGAGCCGCCAACGGAGGGCGCTGGCACGGCGGTCGCTTGCGACACCGTCCCCTCAGGCGCTGTGGCACTGGACGCCGCAGCAACGGCCGCTGCCGAAGTAGGCGAACCCTCCAGAAGGCTAGGCGGCTCGGCCAAGAAGACATAGCGACGGGTAGACGCCAGATCGCACCCCGCCTGAAGAAATACCGTCACCACAGGTTCATCAACCGGAGAACCGGTGCGCACACGCAGCACCACGTCGGGTGAATTGCCGGTACGCTCAATCGTGACCCGACTGTCACCCGGGCCGAGCCGTCGGTCACCGAAGAAGACGTCGGCTGACACACAGTCTGGCCGCAGAGTCTCGGCACCATCCAGCCGAGCAGCAACGGGCATGTCCAAGGGGCGTGAGATGGTGGCCAACCCGCGCGGGCGGCCCAAACTGATCGCATAAACCGCCTCTGTACAAGCCCCAAGCCACAACAGTGCCAGAGCGAGGTGGCGAGCCACCCGACTATTCAGCAGAGAGCCAGCTTGGAAATGCAAAGCGGTATACGGTGATGAATTTGACAATCGCGACTCAGGGCGCAGTCACGATAATTTTGTCATGAGCATACATTTGGTTTCACATGACGAGTCTACCGGCCCAACCATGGGCGTCGTCGGGGCGGGCGCCATGGGGCGCGGTATTGCCCAGATCGCCGCACAGGCCGGATTGACGGTATGGCTGCACGACACCAACGCGCAGGCCGTCGAAGCGGCGAGATCGGCCTTGATCAGCACCTGGGAGGGTCTGGTGGCCAAAGGCAAGCTGGGCGAGCGCGACGCGGCCCTTGCCGAGGCACGTCTTCACGCAGCCAGCGGACTGAGTGATCTCGCGTCCTGTGATCTCGTGGTGGAGGCGATTGTCGAACGGTTGGATGTCAAGCAGGCGCTACTGCGCGAGCTAGAGACCGTTGTGGGGGCCGACTGCATCCTCGCAAGCAACACCTCTTCCCTGTCGATCACGGCCATCGCGGCAGCGTGCCAGCGCCCCGAACGGGTGGCCGGTTGGCATTTCTTCAACCCCGTGCCCCTGATGAAGGTGGTTGAGGTCATTGCGGGTCTCAAGACCGACCCGAAGGTGGTGGACTCTCTGACCTCCTTGTCCAGGCGCTGCGGTCACACCCCAGTGGTCGCAGCAGACACACCAGGCTTCATCGTCAACCACGCCGGACGAGGCTTCGGGACCGAGGCTTTAAGGATCCTTGGCGAGTCGGTGGTGCCCAATACCGTCCAAGGCTTCTCCACGGTAGACCGCATCCTGAAGGACCAGGCGGGCTTTCGGCTAGGCCCCTTTGAGCTGATGGATCTGACGGCCCTGGATGTCAGTCACCCGGTGATGGAATCGATCTTTCGCCAGTACTTCGATGAACCGAGATACCGGCCCAGTGTGATCACCGCACAGCGTCTGGCCGCGGGCGCTCTGGGCCGCAAGACTGGCGGCGGCTTCTACGCCTACCCAGAAGGCAAGCAGGAAGTTGTGTCCGACCCCCCATTGCCCGCCCGTGACGACAAGCCCGTCTGGGTGCATCCCAAGGCGGCCCGACGCCAGGAGCTGTATGCGCTGCTGAAATCCCTGGGGGCATCCATCGAAACGGCGGCCCGCCCCTCGGAGGGGGCCCTCATCCTCACCGCCCCACTGGGTTTCGATTGCACGACCTTGTGCGCAGTGGACCAGCTGGATCCGTCGCGCACAGTCGCTTTGGACCTGCTGTTCGCCGACGGCGCAACCAAGCGCCGGGTCGTCATGACAAATCCGGCCACCGCCCCTGCCTTCCGCGACGCGGCTCAGGCCCTGCTTGCTGCGGATGGCAAGGCGGTCAGCGTCATTAGCGACTCGGCGGGTTTTGTGACGCAGCGGGTCGTGGCCACCATCGTCAACATCGCCTGCGACATCTGCCAGCAAGGCATCTGCTCGCCCGCCGATCTCGAGACCGCTGTCCGCCTCGGCTTGGGCTATCCGAGCGGCCCGCTTGCCATGGGCGATGCCCTTGGCCCGGCCAGCATTCTGGAAGTACTGTTCAACATGCAAACGGTGTACGGCGACCCGCGCTACCGGCCAAGCCCTTGGCTGCGCCGCCGAGCGGCACTGGGGCTCAGCCTGCTGCATGAGGAGGCTTGATGCCGGACACCACGCCCCAGTCCTCTGCAGCGCTCCCATCCGAAGGTCGCTTGCTGACCGATGGCGTCGGCGCGACCCTGGTGCTCAAGATCAGCAACCCGGAGCGCCGCAATGCCCTCTCCCCCGGCATGTACGCGGCTGGCGTAGAGCTCTTGAATGTGGCAGCGGACAACCCGGACGTGAAGTCGGTTGTGCTGTGCGGCGACGGCCCCGACTTCTGCGCCGGGGGCAATCTGCACCGGTTGCTGGCCAACCACAGCAAGCCGCGCGAGGTGGCCGAAGCCAGCGTGGGCCAGTTGCATGCATGGGTTGAGGCGGTCAGCACCTTCCCGAAGCCCATCGTGGCCGCGGTCGAGGGCGCCTGCGCAGGGGCTGGCTTCTCTCTGGCCCTGGCGTGTGACCTCATCGTCGCAAGTAGCGAGGCCAAGTTCGTCATGGCCTACAGCAACGTAGGGCTCTCTCCTGACGGTGGAGCCACGCACGCGCTCTCCCGAGCCCTGCCCCGGCAGGCCGCCCTGGAGATCTTCTGGCTGGGGGAATCACAAACCGCCCAACGCCTGCATGGCCTGGGCGTGGTCAACCGCGTGGTGCCCGCGGGGTCGGCCCTGACCGCTGCGCTGAGCCTCTGTGACCGGCTCAACGCCAGGGCGGCCAACGCCCTGGGGCGAATCAAGGAGCTGGTGGCTGACGCCCCATCACGCACCTTGCCGCAACAGCTCCTGGCCGAGCAGCACGCTTTCGTTGACCACCTGCTCCATCCCAACGGCGCGGAGGGCATCCGTGCCTTCCTCGACAAGCGGGCCGCGAACTTCTCTTGAAACCAGGGCTCACACCTGCATGAGCCAGCCCTCGCCCCATTCCCAGTACCTGCCCGCCTGGAGCTGGGTGCTGCCCTTGCTGGCCGCCTTGGTGCTGGGGGTGTCCAGCGTCATCGGCCTCCCCACGTGGGGTGCCGTCGCGCTGGACGTGGCGCGTGGCGCTTGGCGCATCGGTGCTCAGCGCCGTGCATCATGCAGAGGTGGTGGCGCACCGGGTCGGAGAACCCTTCGGCACCCTGGTGCTCGCGCTGGCTGTCACGGTGATCGAAGTCGCCCTGATCGCCTCCATGATGCTGACCGGGGAGGACCGCCCCACCGTGGCGCGAGACACCGTGTTCGCGGCGGTCATGATCTGCGCCAATGGCATCGTAGGCCTGTGTCTCGTACTGGGGGGCCTGCGCCATCATCAAACCCGCTTCCGCATCGACGGCACGCACAGCGCACTGGCGGTGCTGGTGGCCCTGACAGGCCTCACGCTGGTGATGCCCGCCGTGACCATCACCACCGACGGACCGACCTTTTCGCCAGCCCAGTTGGTCTTTGCCGGGGGCGCTTCGCTGCTGCTGTACGCCGTCTTCGTCTTCGTTCCTGCCTGAAGAGGAGGTGGCCATCGTTCGCGATGCCCACGGCGGGGCCCACGCCGCACCGCCCAGCAACGCAGTGGCCTGGGTAGCCTTTGGGGTGTTGCTGGTCTGCCTGGTCGCGGTGGTGGGTCTGGCCAAGGCACTGGCCCCCACCATTGAATGGGCAGTCAGCGCGGCAGGTGCTCCACAGGCCGTGGTTGGCGTGGCCATTGCACTCCTGGTTCTGGCGCCCGAAGGGTGGGCTGCGGTGCGATCTGCTCTGGCCAACCGGATGCAGGTCTCGCTGAACCTGGCCATCGGCTCGGCCCTGGCCACCATTGGACTCACGATCCCTGCTGTGGCGGCCATCTCGCTGATCACCGGCAAACCCCTGGTGCTGGGGCTCGTCCCCAAGGATCTGGTACTGCTGTTCCTGACCACGGTGCTGGCCACCCTGACTCTGGGGTCTGGCCGCGCCACCGTGCTTCAGGGCGCGGTGCATCTGGTGCTGTTTGCAGCCTTCCTGCTACTGACCGTGGTGCCTTGACGGTCTGCGCTGCAACACCGGCCTGCTGCCACAGCGGGGCTCAGGTGGCGTAGCTCGGGTCGGTGCGCTCCAGCTTGCGCAGCAGCGCGGGCCACACGAACTGCCCGCCCATGCCACCGGTCTGCACTTTCATGGCCTGGGCGGTGCCGGCCACGATGCGCGGGTCCACGCTCACCAACTCGCCGCCAGCTTGGGCGCTCACCTGAATCTGGCAGGTACTCTCAAACGTGTACATCGCCAGGAAGGCGTCGGCAATCGTCCGCCCCACCACCAGCAGCCCATGGTTGCGCAGCATCAGGAACGTGTTGTCGCCCAGGTCCGCTTGCAGGCTGGGCTTCTCCTCTGGCCGGAAGGCCACGCCCTGGTAGTCGTGGTAGCCCAGCGAGGCCAGCACAAAGGTGCTTTGCTGGCTGATTGGCAGCACCCCTGTCGCCTGGGCACTGACTGCCACGCCCGCGCGGGTGTGGGTATGCAGCACGCACTGCACGTCATCGCGCGCCTCATGCACCGCGCTGTGGATCACGAAGCCCGCAGGGTTGACCGGGAAGGGGCTGTCAATCAGCTTGTTGCAGTCCTTGTCAACCTTCACCAGCGAAGAGGCCGTGATCTCGTCAAACATCAACCCATACGGATTGATCAGGAAATGGTGCTCGGGCCCGGGAATGCGGGCGCTGATGTGGGTGAACACCAAGTCACTCCAACCATACAAGGCCACCAGCCGGTAGCAGGCGGCCAAGTCGCAGCGCAGCGCCCACTCTTCATCGCTCACCATCCCTTTGAGCGAGGGCGTCTGCAAGGCGGGTGCGGGCGTTCGGGCATTCATGGTTTGTCTCCTCGTGGTCTCTGATTGGATGAACTAGATTAGCGGATTCTTCCCGCCAAGCGCCTGCCTGCCCAACAGGGCTTACGCTTTGGCGACAGTCACCCAAGAGACGCATGTTCACGCCCCCCATCCCTACAGTCGAGGAACGACAAGCCATTGATCAGGGCCAGTGGTTCCAGACCCTTTCGCCATCCTTGCGCCACGACATCTGGCGCGTTGCGCAGATCCGCCGCTACAGCGACGGCCAACTCATCTCGGCACGCGGCGACCCCCCGGAGTACTGGGCTGGGGTCGCCAAGGGCGCGGTCAAGATCAGCTCCACTTCCGTGACCGGAAAGCTCGTGACCCTGACCTACGTTGAGCCCGGCACCTGGTTTGGCGACACCGCCATGTTCGACGGCGGCAAGCGCACCCACGATGGCCATGCCCACGGCGACACCTCGCTCCTGACCGTGGCGCGAGCCCAGTTGCAGGAGATCATGTCGCGCCACGTGGAACTCACTGAAGCCTTGTTGCGCCTGCAGGCACGGCGGGTCCGCATTCTGTTTGGGCTGGTGGAAGACCTGAATGCCCTGCCCTTGCGTGCCCGCCTGGCCAAGCAGCTGGTGCACCTGAGCCGCAGCTACGGCGTGCCTGAGATGCGGGATGGCGCAGCCACTGGGGCAACCCGCATTGGCCTGCAGCTGGCACAGGAGGAACTGGCCCATCTGCTGGGAGCCTCCCGCCAGCGGGTCAACCAGGAACTCAAGCAAATGGAGCGCGAGGGCCTCATCCGGCTGGAGCCCATGGGCTTGATTGTTCTGTCGCGTGAAGGCCTGCTGGCCATTCCCCACCAGGACGACTGATGACCGATTTTTCGCATTTCGTCGGCACAAAGCCTGTGGCCGAGGCGCAGGCCTTTGATGTGGCCGCCCTCGAGGCCTATCTCAAACAGCACCTTGACGGTTTTGCCGGCCCCCTGTCGGTGGAGCAGTTCAAAGGCGGTCAGTCCAACCCCACCTTCAAGCTCAACACACCCGGTCGCAGCTATGTGATGCGCGCCAAGCCGGGGCCTGTCGCCAAGCTGCTGCCTTCGGCGCACGCCATCGAGCGCGAGTTTGCCGTCATGAAGGGTTTGGCAGGCACCGACGTGCCCGTGGCACAGATGCACTGCCTGTGTGACGACGAGTCGGTGATTGGCCGTGCGTT
>CAZRRW010000013.1:0-2272 GCA_964602505.1 uncultured Burkholderiaceae bacterium | reverse complement strand
AGGGCCGCGTGCTGTGGGACCAGGCCCTGCCCGAACAGACGAACGCCGAGCGCGCCGAGATCTACGACGAGATGAACCGTGTCATCGCCGCCTTGCACTCGGTGGACTTCACTGCGCAGGGCCTGGCTGGCTTTGGCAAGCCGGGCAACTACTTCGAGCGCCAGATCGGCCGCTGGACCAAGCAGTACCGCGCCAGCGAGTTGGAGCCCATCGCCGAGATGGACAACCTCATCGCCTGGCTGCCAGAACGGGTGGGCGGCATTGCTGCAGAAGACACCACCATCGTCCACGGCGACTACCGGCTCGACAACCTGATCTTCCACCCCCAGCGCCCCCAGGTGCTGGCCGTGCTGGACTGGGAGCTGTCCACCCTGGGCCATCCGCTGGCCGACTTCAGCTACCACTGCATGGGCTTTCACATCCCCCCGGGCGCCTTCCGAGGCATTGGCGGGCTGGACCATGCCGCCCTGGGCATTCCCAGCGAACGCAGCTTTGTCGAAGCCTACTGCCGCCGCACAGGCAGGGCCGATGTCGATGCCGTGATGAAAGATTGGCCCTTCTACATGGCCTACAACCTGTTCCGCCTCGCCGCCATCCTGCAGGGCATCGCCAAGCGCGCCGCCGATGGCATTGCGTCCAGCGCCCAGGCCAGAGCCTCGGGGGCTGGGGCGCGCGGCCTGGCCCAGATGGGCTGGGGCTTCGCACAGCAGCTCAGGTGACGCAAGCAACCGTTCAAAGACCCACCCATGGAGGAGACGTGATGGATTTCGACTACAGCCCCAAGGTCAAGGAGATGCAGGCCCGCCTGCTGGCCTTCATGGACCAGCACATCTACCCCAACGAGGGGCGCTACCTGGCTGAGGTGGCGGAGAACCGGTCCAAGGGCAACGCCTGGGTGCCCACCCGAATCATCGAAGAACTCAAACCCAAAGCCCGCGCCGCGGGCCTTTGGAACCTGTTCCTGCCGCGCAGCCCGCGCGCGCCCGAGGGGCTCAGCAACCTGGAGTACGCGCCCTTGTGCGAGATCATGGGCCGGGTGGTGTGGGCGCCTGAGGTGTTCAACTGCTCGGCACCCGACACCGGCAACATGGAAACCCTGGAGCGCTACGCCAGCGAAGCCCTGAAAGACCAGTGGCTGGAACCCCTGCTGAAGGGGGAGATCCGTTCGGCCTTCCTGATGACCGAGCCGGCGGTCGCTTCCAGCGACGCGACCAACATCGAATGCTCGATCCGCCGCGACGGCGACGAATACGTCATCAACGGCCGCAAGTGGTGGAGCTCTGGTGCCGGGGACCCGCGCTGCGCCGTCTACATCGTGATGGGCAAGACCAACCCCGACGCGGGCCGCCACGAGCAGCAGAGCATGATCGTTGTGCCCGCCAATGCCAAGGGCATCAAGGTGCTACGCCCGCTGACTGTGTTTGGCTACGACGACGCCCCCCACGGCCACATGGAGGTGCTGCTGGAGAACGTGCGGGTGCCGGTAGGCAACATCCTGCTGGGCGAAGGCCGTGGATTCGAGGTCGCCCAGGGCCGCCTGGGCCCCGGGCGCATCCACCATTGCATGCGCCTGATTGGCGTGGCCGAGCGCGCGCTCGAGTTCATGTGCAAGCGTGCCCTGTCGCGGGTGGCCTTTGGCAAGCAGATCTCGCAGCAGGGTGTGACCAAGGAACGCATTGCCGAGGCGCGCTGCATGATCGACCAGGCCCGCTTCCTCACCCTGAACGCGGCCTACAAGATGGACACCGTGGGCAACAAGGTGGCCAAAGCCGAGATCGCCATGATCAAGGTGGTGGCCCCCAACATGGCCTGCCAAGTGGTCGACTGGGCCATGCAGGTGCATGGCGGTGGTGGCGTGAGCGACGACTTCCCGCTGGCCTACATGTATGCCAGTTCGCGCACCCTGCGCTTTGCCGACGGGCCCGACGAGGTGCACCGCGACGCCATTGCCAAGCTGGAGCTGTCCAAGCACATGGCCGTCAAGCCAGAGGTTCACATGCCCGTCACCCGGGGGTGCTGACGCGAGCCCTCCCGGCCTGGCAGCTGGCGCTACAAGCCTGGGGGCTCAGGTGATCGTCAGGTCAAACTCTTCGGCGCTGCCGCGGCCGTTGACGAACAGGTCTGCCCGCGCGTCCAGCGCCGCTTCACACGCCGCCTTGAGAACCAGACCTGCATGCGCCAGCACCTCGGGCGTGGCCTCGGCGCATTCCATGCGCAGGTACACCTTGCCGTTGAGCAGCATCAGCATCATCGGGGTCTGAGCGGTCACAGG
>CAZRRW010000012.1:5853-20836 GCA_964602505.1 uncultured Burkholderiaceae bacterium | reverse complement strand
GTGCTCCAGCTGGTGGCCGAGTCGGGCCGGTTCAAGGTGTGGATCAGCATCCTGGCGCCCATCTGCTTTGCCCTGATGGCGGCGGCGCTGGTGTGGGCGGCTCGTGGCGGCAACCCGGTCATCCGCTGGGTGCTTCTCGGCTATGCGCCCATGCTGGTGGGGGTGAGCTTTCCCCTGCTCGCCAATGCGGGGCTGATGGATGTGAATTTCCTGTCCCTGTACGGGGTGCAGTTGGGCGTGCTGATCGAGATCCCGGTGCTTTACTTTGCGCTGACTTGGCGGCACCGCGAGCGGCATGAGCAAGCGGTGCGGGAGCAGGCCCTCAGCCGCAGCGACCCCACGACGGGGTTGCTGATCCGCAGGTTGTTTGCAGAACGGGCGGCGGCCTGTGCGGCCCGGGCGCGTCGAATGGGCCACAGTGCTTGGCTGGTCGGGGTGGAGATCGCCAATCTCAGGCGCATCGAAGAGGTCTTCGACCCTCTGGTGGCGAACAAGGCCCTGGTGGTGGGGGCTGGGGTGCTGCTGAAGATGGCGCGAGAGGTGGATGAGGCCGGGCGGCTGACCCACCACATGCTGGGCCTGCTGGTGGAGGGCCCCATGTCGGCCGAGCTGATCCAGGCCCGCTCGGTGGAGATGGTGGCCGCAGGCCTGCAGGCCAATGAGGCACTGCCGCCAGGGGTTCGCCTGCAGTTGAGGGTGACGGCCATGCCCCTGGGGGCGTCCGGGCTGACGGCCCCGCCCATGCTGACCGGCGAGGCCTTGCTGGAGGCGCTGTTGGCGGCGGCAGAGGCCAACCGCGGCAAGCGGGCCGTGCGGGTGCTGTCTGCCTTGCCTGTGCCGTCAGGGCCGAGCGTCGGTGAGGAGACACCCGGCTCGACGGAACCGGGCCTGGACAGCGAGGCTGCGCGGGCCTGAGCGTTCGTTCAGACGCGGGAGAAAGCGCCCTTGCCTAGCGTGGAGAACTCAGCCAGGATGTTGGCGGCCTTCTCCGGGTGGGTATGCAGTTCGTCGAGGATGGAGGTGTTGGCCACCACGAAGCCATCCACCAGCGCGGCATGATGCTGATCACGGTGTGCGAACTGCATGTGCCAGGCGCCGAACAGGCGGATTGGGATCTGCATGTCACCGACGATCTGCACGTCGGTGTGTCGCGGGTCACGCTTGATGCTCTGCCACACCTGGCCGAGTCGTTCGTCAGGCCCTTCGAGCCACTGGAAGAAGTGGCCACGGTCGTACAGCAGGATGCCCGTGAGGCTCATCTCGCGGTTGCGCTGACGGGCCTGTCCCAGCATGTAGAACAGATCCAGATCAGCCGGGGGCGCACACGCCCGACTGCGATAGACGATGGTTGACAAGGTGGCCACGATGCGTCAATTGTGCGCTCGTTTGGACAATGCAAGATGTCAACTTCAAATTAATTTTTCCGGCCATGTCAACACCCTCCGCCCCACTCGACCCCGCCCGCTACAGCACCTTGCGGCTGACCCGGCGTGGCCCTGACCAGTCTGTCCTGGACATCGTGATGCGTGCCGATGCGGCCGGTGGCAACGGCAAGCTGCCTACGGCTGGCCATGCCGGGCACCGTGAGCTGGCCGAAATCTGGCGAGACGTCGGGGCGGATGACAGCATCCGCGTGGCCGTGCTGCGGGGCGAGGGCCTGGGCTTTTCGGGTGGCGGTGACTTGGCGCTTGTCCAGGACATGGCCGACAACTTCGAGGTACGCGCCCAGGTGTGGCGTGAGGCGCGCGACCTCGTCTACAACGTCATCAACTGCGACAAACCCATCGTCAGCGCCATGCACGGGCCTGCCGTAGGGGCCGGTTTGGTGGCAGGGTTGCTGGCGGACATCCCCATCGCGGCCAGAACCGCCAAGATCGTGGATGGGCACACCCGGCTTGGGGTAGCGGCAGGCGACCACAGCGTCATCATCTGGCCGCTGCTGTGCGGCTTAGCCAAAGCCAAGTACTACCTGATGCTGTGCGAGGCCATGAGCGGCGAGGAGGCCGAGCGCCTGGGCCTGGTGGCTCTGGCAGTGGACGAGGCCGACCTGCTGACCAAGGCCTACGAAGTGGCGGACCGCCTGGCCACTGGCTCACAGACCGCGCTGCGCTGGACGAAGTACAGCCTGAACAACTGGTTGCGCCAGGCCGGTCCGGCGTTCGATGCCTCGCTCGCCCTGGAGTTCATGGGCTTTGCTGGGCCCGATGTGCGCGAAGGCGTGGCCAGCCTGCGAGAGCGGCGCGCGCCCAGGTTCTGACGCAGCGCAGGCCTGCCGCTGCCGCCCCGCCTCTTGCAAAGCCTCGCGCTTCGCGTACCCTAGCGCCATGCACAACAACAACTGGCCCTTCCCGCCCGGTGCGCCGCTTGGCGCGTCGCTGGGTGGCACCGCAGCGGGGCCAGCAGCGGAGACAGACATGGCGTCACTGGGGTCAATGGCCGAGGGCCTGGGCAAGTTCGTGCCCGGATTCGATTTTCTGCAGTCCTTGGCCAAGGGCGCCGGCTCGGTGGTGCCCAACATGGGCCAATGGGTGGCGCCCACCGTGTCGGTGGAAGACCTGGAAAAGCGCATCGAGGAGCTCAAGGCCGTGCAGTTCTGGCTCGACCAGAACGCCAAGATGATCGGCACCACCATCCAGGCGCTGGAGGTGCAGAAGATGTCGCTGGCCACGCTCAAGGCCATGAACTTCAATCTTGGCGATGTGGCGCAGGCTCTCAAGGCGAAGGTGGCCACCGCCGCCTTTGGCGCTGCCGTCCCCGGTGCGGCGGGCGCTGATGCGGAGGCCACAGCCCCGGCGGCCAAGCGCAAGCCAGCGGCCCGCAAGCCGAAAGCCAGTGCCAGCAGCAAGGCGGACGCGCCTGTGGACCCCATGCAGTGGTGGGGTGCCCTGACCCAGCAGTTCGCCCAGATCGCGGGCAACGCCATGAAAGATGTGGCCACCAAGACCACCGCCGACATGGCCAAGGGCATGGCCAGCGGCGTGGCCAGCTCGGTCGCCAAGTCGGCCAAGGCGGCTGGGGTGCGTGCCACCCAGGCGGGCGTGCAGGCCGGCCTGGCAGCGGGCATGGCGGGCGCTGGCCTGGCCGCCGGAGCCGCCAAGCAGGCGGCCAAGACGGCTCGGCAGGCCGCGAAGTCCATGACCACAGGCCGCGGCGCCCGCAGCCCTGCCCGGAAGTCCCGCAGCCGATGAAGCTGTTTCCGCACGGGCACGCCACCCACCCCGACTGGCGCATGGCGTTTGACCTGGCTGCCGCGCAGGTGGAGGCGCTGTCGCTGCGTGAGGACTATGCCGACGAGCCCA
This sequence comes from uncultured Burkholderiaceae bacterium, assembly GCA_964602505.1. GTDB lineage: Bacteria > Pseudomonadota > Gammaproteobacteria > Burkholderiales > Burkholderiaceae_C > CAZRRW01. The sequence goes on along the minus strand of CAZRRW010000012.1, from coordinate 17,537 downwards.
CGGTGGGCATCCTCTACTTCACCGAACCCTATGCCGCGCACGCCGAGGCCCTGCTGGCTGCCGCGCGCGAGCGTTTTGTGTGTGTGCAGCACTGGGTGGGCTCGGTGGCCATCGGGGTGGCCGCCAGTGGGGTCGAGTACTTTGACGAGCCCGCGCTCACCATGATGCTGGCCGACCTGCCGCTGGGCAGCTTCCGGCTGTTCTCCGGCTCACGCCCGCTGCCCGCCTCCCTGGCCAGCGAGGCGCATACCGCCCTGATCCATGCTGACCCGCAGACCCCCGAGCTGGCCGAGCTGATTGGCGAGATGAGTTCGCGGGTGGCCACCGGCTACCTGTTTGGGGGCCTGGCCTCGGCGCGGCACACCACCTTGACGGTGGCCGATGAGGTGCTCAAGGGCGGGCTGTCAGGCATTGCTTTCGACGAGACCGTGCCCCTGATCTCGCGCGTCACCCAGGGCTGCTTGCCCATTGGGGCGGCGCGCAGCATCACCGCGCTGGACCAGAACCTGGTGCTTGAGCTGGACGGTCGGCCCGCGCTGGACGTGCTGTTCAAGGATCTGGGGCTGGACCCAGACCGCCCGGGCTTTGACGCCCGCGAGGCCTTGCCGCGCCTGCGCAACACCCTGGTGGGCCTGACCCCAGCCGGAGCCGTGGCCATTGGCGCTGGCCGAGGCGCATTTGGTGCGGACACGCGGGTGCGTCACCTCATCGGGCTCGACCCGGTGCGTCAGGCCGTGGCGGTGGCCGACCTGCCCGAGCTGGGCACCCAGCTGGCCTTCTGCACCCGCCATGTGGACGCGGCGCGACGTGACCTCACCCGCATCTGCGCCGAGATCCGCGAAGAGCTGGAGCCCGAGGAATTGCCCTTGCCCGTGGCCGCCGCGCTGGCCGGGGATCCAGCCACCAGCGAGCCGCACCCCGCACGCCGCATCGCTGGCGCCATCTATGTGAGTTGCGCCGGGCGTGGCGGCCCCCACTTCGGCGCGCCGTCTGCAGAAATGCAGTGGATCAAGCACCACCTCGGTGATGTGCCGCTGGTGGGCTTCTTCGCCGGGGGCGAGATTGCCCGACACCATCTGTATGGGTACACGGGCGTGTTGACGGTGTTCGCCACCGACTGATTCGATCGCGCCAGTCAAAACGCCTTACGCCTGATGGCGTGCACGGGCCCGGCCGCCCGCGCTACATTGCATGGCGTGAACGCGCCCACCGTCCCAGCCCAAGCCGCCTTGCTGCAACGCGCCGAATTGCAGGCCCGCGTGGTGGTGGCCCTGCGTCAGGCCCTGCCCGAGCATGCGGTGCTCTACCAGGCCGAGGACACCGTGCCCTACGAGTGCGACGGCCTCACTGCCTACCGCCAGCGGCCCATGGTGGTGGCCCTGCCCGAAACCGAGGCCCAGGTGGCGGCGGCGCTGAAGGCATGCCACGCGCTGAACGTGCCCGTGGTGGCGCGGGGTGCCGGCACTGGCCTGAGCGGCGGGGCCATGCCCCACGAGGCGGGGGTGGTGCTGAGCCTGGCCAAGTTCAACCAGATCCTGTCGGTGGACCCGGTGTCGCGCACCGCGCGCGTGCAAGCCGGGGTGCGCAACCTGGCCATCAGCGAGGCGGCTGCGCCCTTTGGCCTGTACTACGCCCCTGACCCGTCGAGCCAGATCGCCTGCACCATTGGTGGCAACGTGGCCGAGAACTCTGGCGGCGTGCATTGCCTGAAGTACGGCCTCACGGTGCACAACGTGCTGCGGGTGCGCGGCTTCACCGTCGAGGGCGAGCCGGTCACCTTTGGCAGCGAGGCGCTGGACGCGCCGGGGCTGGACTTGCTGGCCGCCGTGGTGGGCAGCGAAGGCATGCTGGCCGTGACCCTGGAAGTCACCGTCAAGCTGGTGCCCAAGCCGCAACTGGCGCGCTGCATCATGGCCAGCTTCGACGACGTGCGCAAGGCGGGCGACGCGGTGGCTGCCGTCATTGGGGCCGGCATCATCCCGGCCGGGCTGGAAATGATGGACAAGCCCATGACGGCGGCGGTGGAAGACTTTGTCCACGCCGGCTACGACCTGAGTGCCGAGGCCATCCTGCTGTGCGAAAGCGATGGCACCCCGGAAGAGGTGGCCGAGGAGATTGGCCGCATGACGGCGGTGCTGCAGGGGGCGGGTGCCACCGCCATCACGGTGAGCAGCGACGAGGCCGAGCGGCTGAAGTTCTGGAGCGGACGCAAGAACGCCTTCCCCGCCTCGGGGCGCATCAGCCCCGACTACATGTGCATGGACTCCACCATCCCGCGCAAGCGCCTGGCGGACATGCTCCTGGCCATTCAGAAGATGGAGCACAAGTACCAGCTGCGCTGCGCCAATGTCTTCCATGCCGGCGACGGCAACCTGCACCCGCTGATCCTGTTTGATGCCAACGACCCGGACCAGCTGCGCCGCGCCGAGCTGTTTGGCGCCGACATCCTGGAGACCAGCGTCGAGATGGGCGGCACGGTCACTGGTGAGCATGGGGTGGGCGTTGAGAAGATCAACCAGATGTGCGTGCAGTTTGGTGCGGCTGAACGTGAGCAGATGTTTGGCCTGAAGCGCGCCTTCGACCCACAGGGCCTTCTCAACCCCGGCAAGGTGATCCCCACACTCGTCCGTTGCGCCGAGTACGGCAAGATGACCGTGCGCGGTGGCTTGCTGCCTTTCCCTGAGTTGGAGCGGTTTTGAGCGCTGCCCCGATGAGCGACGCGGCGCTGACCCGCCTGACCGAGCGCATCCGCGCCGCCAGCGCCGACGGCGTGGCCCTGTGTATCCGCGGCGGGGGTACCAAGGACTTTTTCGGCGGCGCCATGGTGGGCGAGGAGCTGTCCACCCGCGAGCTGCGCGGCATCTCCAGCTATGAGCCGACCGAGCTGGTGCTCACCGCCCGCGCCGGCACGCCACTGGCCGAGGTGGAGGCGGCGCTGGCCGAACGGGGCCAGGGCCTGCTGTTCGAACCCCCTGTGTTTGCGCCGCCAGCCGAGCCCAGCGGCCGGTTTGGCCCGGTGGGCCAGCCTACCTTGGGCGGCATGGTGGCGGCGGGGTTAAGCGGCCCGGCCCGCGCTAGCGTGGGCAGCGTGCGCGACTTTGTACTGGGTGCCAGCCTCATCAACGGCCGCGCCGAGGTGATGAGCTTTGGTGGCCAGGTCATCAAGAACGTGGCCGGCTATGACGTCAGCCGTCTGCTGGCCGGCAGCCTGGGCGTGCTGGGGGTGGTGGCCGAGGTCACCCTCAAGGTGATGCCGCAGCCGGTGGCCACCCAGACCCTGCGCTTTGCCATGGACGAGCCCACCGCCTTGCGCCAGCTCAATCAATGGGGTGGGCAGCCGCTGCCGCTGTCGGCCAGCGCATGGTGGGGCGGCACGCTGCTGCTGCGCCTGGCAGGTGCCCGGGCCGCGGTGCAGGCAGCCACCGACGCCCTGCTGCACCAGCAGGCAGCAGAGGCGGCCGAGGTGGTTGACGCGGCCGAGGCGCAGGCCTTCTGGCATGGCCTTCGCAACCAGGAAGACACGTTCTTTGTGGCGGCACGCGAGGCCGTGGCGCTCGGTGCCACGCTGTGGCGCGTATCGGTGCCGCATACGGCGGGGCCGCTGGGCCTCAGCGGCGAGCAGCTCATCGAGTGGCATGGCGGTCAGCGCTGGTGGGTCACCACCACCGCCGCTGACGCAGTGCGCGATACCGCAGCCAAAGCCGGTGGCCATGCCAGCGCCTTCCTGGGGGGCGACAAGACGAGCGCCGTGTTCGCACCGTTGGGGCCGGTGTTGGCCCGCATCCACCACCGTCTGAAAGACGAGTTCGACCCGGCAGGCATCTTCAACCGCGGGCGGCTCTACCCGGATTTCTGATGTCAGACTGTGCAAACCAATCTCGCCCCTGAGTTCAAAGGCACGCCCGAGGGCGCCGCTGCTGAGGCCATTCTGCGCAAGTGTGTGCACTGCGGCTTCTGCACCGCCACTTGTCCCACCTACCAGTTGTTGGGCGACGAGCTGGATGGCCCGCGTGGGCGCATCTACCTCATCAAGCAGGTGCTGGAGGGCGAGGCCCCCACCCGCAAGACCCAGCAGCACCTGGACCGGTGCCTCACCTGCCGCAACTGCGAGACCACCTGCCCCAGCGGCGTGGAGTACGGCAAGCTGGTGGACATCGGCCGCCATGTGGTGGAGCAGAAGGTGGCCCGCCCCTTGGGCGAGCGGCTCGTACGCGGTGCCTTGAAGGCGGGCTTGACTTCGCCCCTGTTTGACCCGGCGATGAAGCTGGGGCAGGCCCTGCGCCCGCTGGTGCCGGCTGCCCTTAAAGGCAAGGTGCCCGCCAGGCAAGGCACGGCCCACAACGCACCGCGTGCCTACCAGTGGCCCACGCGGGAGCACGCGCGCAAGGTGTTCATGCTGATGGGCTGTGTGCAGCCCAGCATGGCCCCCAACATCAACAGTGCCACAGCGCGGGTGCTCGACGCGGCTGGCATCCAAGCCCTGGTGGCACCCGAGGCCGGCTGCTGCGGCGCGATCAGGCACCACCTGAATGACCACGAGGGTGGCCTGGCGGACATGCGCCGCAATCTGGACGCCTGGTGGCCACAGGTTCAGGCCGGGCAGGTGGAGGCCATCGTGATGAACGCCTCAGGCTGCGGGGCGCAGGTCAAGGACTATGGCCATCTGCTGCGGGATGACCCGGCCTATGCCGAGCGGGCGGCCCGCATCAGCTCCTTGACGAAGGACGTGTCCGAGCTTCTGCCCCATTTGGTGCCAGCCCTGAAGCCGCAGCTTCGGGCTCAAGGCACGGCCCCCAAGCTGGCCTTTCACCCGCCCTGTACCTTGCAGCACGGGCAGAAGCTGCGCGGCGGGGTGGAGACGCATCTGCGCGAACTGGGCTTCGAGGTCAGCGTGGCCCGCAGCGAAAGCCACTTGTGCTGTGGCTCTGCGGGCACCTACAGCGTGTTGCAACCGGAGCTGGCCGCCCAGCTGCGCGACCGCAAGCTTGGCCATTTGGCCGCCATCGACGCGCAGACCATCGTCTCGGCCAACATCGGCTGCATCACCCACCTGCAAAGCGGTACGGCCACACCCGTGCGGCATTGGGTGGAGGTGCTGGACGAGGCACTGGCTCCAGCGGCCTGAGGGCCCAGGCGGGCCGGGCCCCACTCCCCCGTGATCAACGCCCTGGCCACCCTGTTGGTGTTTCAGCTGCTGGGTGAGGCCTTGTCGTTTGGCCTGCGCCTGCCGGTGCCGGGCCCGGTGATCGGGCTGGCCTTGCTGCTGCTGGCCTTGTGGCTGCGCCCCGCCTGGCTGGAGGCGCTTCGCCCGACGGCGCTGGGCCTTTTGCAGCACCTGAGCCTGCTGTTTGTGCCGGCCGGGGTGGGCGTGATGCTGCACCTTCGCCGCCTGGGTGACGAGGCCCTGGCCATCGGCATCGCGCTGGTGCTGAGCACCTGGGTAGGCCTGGCGGTCACCGCCTGGGTGACGGTGATGCTGATGCCCAAACCGCAGCCGCCCGAGGCGCCGCCCACATGAACCCGCAGCTCAACGACATCTGGGTCTACCTGTCGGCCACGCCCCTGCTGGGGCTCACAGCCACCCTGCTGGCGTACCAGCTGGCCTATCAGGTGTATGCGCGTACCGCCTTCAACCCCCTGGCCAATCCGGTGGCCATTGCCATCGTGCTGCTGGCGGTCCTGCTCAGCCTGACAGGCACCCCCTATGCCACCTACTTTGAAGGCGCACAGTTCGTGCACTTTCTGCTGGGGCCGGCCACCGTGGCGCTGGCCATCCCGCTGCTGGAGCAGTGGCCCCGTTTGAAGGGCCTGGGCCTGCCGCTTGGGGCGGGCTTGCTGGCGGGCACGGCGGCGGCCACGGCCACCGCGCTGGCGCTGGCGTGGCTGCTGGGCGCCAGCCCGGCCACCCTGGCCTCACTGGCACCCAAGTCCGTCACCACACCCGTGGCCATGGGCATCTCTGAAAAGCTGGGCGGTCTGCCGTCCCTCACGGCCGTGCTGGTGGTCAGCACCGGCATTCTGGGAGCCGCCAGTGCCAAGTTCCTGTTCGACGCCATGGGGCGGGTGGACGCACGCTTCAACGACCACCGGGTCCGCGGCTATGCGCTGGGCACCAATGCCCATGGCATCGGCACGGCGCGGGGGTTTCAGGTGAGTGAGGAGATGGGCGCCTTTGCCGGGTTGGCCATGGGCATGAATGCCCTGCTCTCGGCCTTCACGATGCCGTGGGGGCTGCGGCTGCTGTTCTGACCGGCTTGATGCGCAGCGCCATCACCACCCCCGCCACCAGCAAGGCGATGCCAGCGGCCGACACCCAGCCCGGCCACTCGCCGCGCCAGGCAAAGCCGTAGGCCAGGGCCGCGAGCGTCTCGAACACGATGAGCTGTCCCGCCAGCGAGGTGGGCAGCCGCTGCGAGGCTTGGTTCCAGCACAGGGTGCCGATCCACGACGCAAACAAGCCCAGCGTCAGCATCATGCCCACGAACCGCAAGGGGTCGGGGCCCAGCGGCAGCGGATAGCCGCTGGTGCGACTGGGCACCAAGGCCGCGTAGGCCAGCAACAGCACCAGCCCCAGTGCAGCAATCGGCAGCGTGACCAGGCCCTGCGCGGTGGCCCACACCATGGGGCTGCGGTCGGGGTGGGCGCGCAGCCAGTCGGCGTTGCGGATGGGGTACCAGGTCCAGAAGCCCACCGCCACCACAGCCAAGGCTGCGCCGCTGGCGTAGCGCCACAGGTCGGGTGCCGGGTCGGCACGCAGGCGGGCCAGCTCGGCCTCGTTGACGCAGCCAATCCCCAGGGCCATCAAGCCCAGGGGCACCGCCAGGCGGCCCCAGGGCAGCCAGCCGTCACGCTCGTGGTCGCGGATGTTGGCGCAGATGGCAATCACCACTGGCAGCGTGCCGATGATCATGGCCGACAGGGGCCCACCCGTGCGCTGGATGGCCGACGACAGAAACACGTAGTAGAGAAAGTTGCCCGCCAGCGTGAGCTTGGCGGCCTCCAGCCAGTCGCGGCGTTCCAGCTCGCGCAGGGCGTGCCGGCTGAACCACGCCAGGCCCAGTGCCACCAGCCCGAACGCAAAGTAGCGGCTGGCCGTGAGCACGGCGGGCGGGTAGGCCGGCAGCACCACCGGGGCCAGGAACACCAGGCCCCACATCAGCCCGGCGGCCAGGGCAAAGGCCACGCCGATCAGCACGCGCTGCCTCCAGTGCAGCGCGCCTTGCAGCCGCGCATCAGGCCGCCAGCGCGGCTTCGATGTCCTTGGCCAGTGACTCCGGCTTGTCGGTGGGGGCGTAGCGCTTGATCACCTGCCCGTCCTTGCCGATGAGGAACTTGGTGAAGTTCCACTTGATGGCTTCGGTGCCCAGCAGGCCCTTGGCTTCGCCCTTGAGCCACTTGAAGAAGGGGTGTGCGCCGTCGCCGTTGACGTCAATCTTGGCCATCATCGGGAAACTCACGCCGTAATTGAGCTGGCAGAACTCGGCGATCTGGTCGTTGCCCTTGGGGTCTTGTCCGCCAAACTGGTTGCAGGGAAAGCCGACGACGGTGACGCCTTTGGGGCCGTACTCCTTCCACAAGGCTTCCAGGCCCGCAAACTGGGGCGTGAAGCCGCAGGCGCTGGCGGTGTTGACCACCAGCATCACCCGGCCCTTGAACTGGCTCAGGGCCACGTCCTTGCCGGTGATGTCTTGTGCAGTGAAGTCGTAGGCGGTGCTCATGTGGGCTCCTTGGGCCGTGTGGTCGTGTCCGGGGCCGCCTCTGGCGCGGCCTGCAGGGCGGCCAACGCCGCCGCAGCCATGATTAAAGCGCCCCCCAGAAGATCCTGCCCGCTCAGGGTTTCGGCCCCCAGCAGCACGGCCGAGCCGCTGGCAAACACGATCTCGGTGAGCATGATGACCGCCGTGGCGCTGGCGGGCAGCCGCGCCGCGCCGTACTGCAGGCTGAGGTTGCTGATGATGAAGGCGACGGTGAGCCCCGCAGCCAGCCAGGCCCAGGCGGCTGGCGGCGAGGGCACGGGCACCACCCCTGCCGCGCCCAGCCCCAGGGCCGCAGCCAGCGCCAGCACCGCCCCGCCAATGAACATGCCAATGGCCCGTGCGCCTTCACTGCGGTGGGCGTGGCGGCGCAGCAGCACATTGGTGAGTGCGAAGAAGAAGCCCCCCGCCAGGGCCAGAAAGTCAGCCAGGCTGTGGGGCACAGGCAGGCCAGCGCCCAGCCCGGCGCCTTCGGGCCACAGCACCACCACCGCGCCCACCAAGGCCAGGGCGATGCGCAGCATCGCGTTGCGGGTGATGGGTTCATGCAGCAGCCAGCGCGCCAGCAGCACCGCCCACAAGGGCATCACGTAGAAGAGCAGGATCAGGCGAACGATGTCGCCAATGGTGATGGCCCAGTTGAAGCAGACGTTCACCATGCCCGCTGCTGCGGCCAGGGCCCAGATGCTGCCGTGTGTCCAGGCTTCGCGCAGGCTGCGCCGGTTGAGCGCCACGATGATCAGCGTGGCGGCGGTGTAGACGACCACCGTCGCCCACAGGGCGTGCAGGCCCCGGGCCTGCAACTCGCGGAAGGGCCACCAGCTCACGCCCCAGATGAAGGCGTTGCACAGCAGGCCGGCCACAGCCAGCAGTGGCAGCCGGTTCGGGGTCAATGCTTGTCGCTTCTGGCAATCGCCAGCAGGCGCTCCAGCTCGGCCGGGTGGGTGCGCAGGTTGCGGGCATGCCAGCGGCCAATCAGCCACATGGTGTCGGCCACCAGCAGGCCAAACGCCGCAATGGAGATGACGGCGCTCACCCCGGCGCCCGTAGAGGCGGTGTATAGCAAACCCAGGCCCAGGATGCAGGCCTGCTCGTTGAAGTTCTGCACCGCAATGGAGCGGCCCGCGCCCATGAGGTTGTGGCCTCGGTGCTGCAATAGCGCGTTCATGGGCACCACCAAATAGCCGCCTAGCGCGCCGAGCATGATCAAGAACGGCGCGGCCACCCAGACATTGGAAATGACGTTGAGCAAGATGCCAGCAGACCCATGCCAATGCCCAGCGGGATCACGCTGGTCGCGCGGTCCAGCCGCATCCACACACTGGCCACCATCGCCCCCAGCGCCGTGCCAATGGCCACCACGCCCACCAGGCTGGACGCCTGCGTGGTGCTGTAGCCCAGGGCCACGGCGGCCCATGCGAGCACGATGTAGCGCAGGTTGCCGCTGACGCCCCAGAACAAGGTGGTGGTGGCCAGGGAGATCTGGCCCAGCTTGTCACGCCACAGCCGCGTGTGGCACGACCAGAATTCCAGCACCGAGCTGCCCAGGCTGCGCGGCAGCGCTTGCAACGGGGCGCTGGTGCGCGGGATGTACAAGTTGAAGAGGGCGGCGACGGCGTAGACCACGATCATCACCGCGATGGCCGCCTGGGGCGGGGTCTCGATGTAGTCGCCAATCAGGGGCACGTGAAGGTCGAGCAGCTGGGCGGACACCCGGTCGCCCACCAGCTGTCCACCCAGCAGTACGCCCAGGATGATGCTGGCAATCGTGAGCCCCTCGATCCAGCCATTGGCCTTGACCAGTTGCGACGGCGGCAGCAGCTCGGTGAGGATGCCGTACTTGGCGGGCGAATACGCGGCTGCGCCCAGGCCCACGAAGGCGTAGGCCAGCAGCGGGTGCGCGCCCACCAGCATGGCCAAGCAGCCCACCACCTTGATGGCGTTGCTGATGAGCATGACGCGGCCCTTGGGCAGCCAGTCGGCAAATGGGCCCACAAAGGGCACCAGCACCACATAGAACAGGGCAAACATCGGCACCAGGGCGGTGCCATGCCAGGCGGGTGCGCCTGACTGGCGCAACAACTCCACCGCGGCAACGAACAAAGCGTCATCTGCCAGCGAGCTGAAGAACTGCGCCGACATGATGGTGTAGAAGCCGCGTTGCATCAGGCGGAGAGGGCGTCTCTCAAAAGTAACATCTCATGATGCCACGCCCCATCCTTGCCACCATCCACACGCAGGCCCTGGCGCACAACCTGCAGCGCGCGCGCGAGCAGGCCCAAGGCGCCAAGGTGTGGGCCGTGGTCAAGGCCAATGCCTACGGCCATGGCATCGAACGGGCTTTTGAAGGCCTGAAGGCTGCCGACGGCTTTGCCCTGCTCGACCTGGCCGAGGCAGAGCGCCTGCGCAAGCTGGGTTGGGCCGGCCCCATCCTGCTGCTGGAAGGCTGCTTTGGCCCAGAAGACCTGGCCGAGTGTGAGCGGCTCGACCTGTGGCACACCGTGCATGGCAATGACCAGATCGCCTGGCTGGAGCGGCACAAAGCCAGCCGGCCGCACCGCGTCTTCCTGAAGATGAACTCCGGCATGAACCGCCTGGGCTTCACGCCAGTGCGCTTTGCGGCGGCCTGGCAGCGGCTGAATGCGGTGCCCCATGTGAAAGCGCACCCCCAGGGCATTGCCCTGGCCACCCACTTTGCCAACTCCGACGGTCCGGGCGGCTACGAGGCCATCCGCGTGCAGATGGAGGCCTTCAACCAGGGCACCATTGGTCTGCCCGGCGAGCGCAGCCTGGCCAACAGCGCGGCCACCCTGGCCCATGCGGGCAACCACGCGGTGAAGGCGCATTGGGTGCGTCCCGGCATCATGCTGTACGGCAGCAGCCCGCACGGGGTGAAGCCCGGCGCGGCGGAGTGGAGCCTGAAGCCCACCATGAGCCTGAACACGCGGGTGATTGCGGTGCAAGAGGTGCAGCCCGGCCAGAGCATTGGCTATGGCAGCACCTACACCGTGGCGAAGGACGCACCGCCCCTGCGCATCGGGGTGGTGGCGTGCGGCTACGCCGACGGGTACCCCCGCCATGCGCCCGGCCACAACGCCGCTCTTGGGGGCTTGGGCACCCCGGTGCTGGTGGACGGCGTGCGCACCCGCACCGTGGGCCGCGTCAGCATGGACATGATCACCGTGGACCTCACCCCGGTGCCGCAGGCCAAGGTAGGCAGCGAAGCCACCCTGTGGGGCCTGTCCTCCGGCGGACAGTGGCTGTCCATCGACGAGGTGGCCGAAGCGGCCGGCACCGTGGGCTACGAGCTGATGTGCGCCTTGGCACCCAGGGTGCCGGTGCGCGTCGACTGACCCAATCGATTCAGCGGCCAGCGTCCGCCTGCTTCTGCCGAAACTGCGCGGGCGTCAGGGCCGTCTGCCGCTTGAACTCCCGGGTGAAGTGGGCCTGGTCGGCATAGCCGCACAGATAGCCGATCTCGGCGGGGCTTTGCGTGCCGCCCAGCAGCAGGCGTGATGCGGCGGCCAGCCGCACGTCGGCCAGCACGGTGGTGAAGCGGGTGCCTCTACAAGGCCCATTGGCTCACGCGGCATATGGAGCAGGGTGTCGCTGGCCCAGCCCGATCCTTCAAGGGTATTGAAGATTCACGCCAACTTGCACCCCACGTCCGGCCGAAGTAGGATGGCGCGACACTTCATTTTGTCAAAAGGAATTGACATGGCATCGTTTTGGATCACCACCTTCATCGCCGTCGGGGTCTTGTTTGGGCTGGCCACTTTCCGGGTGCGGCACCTGTTCAGCGAAGGGCCCACCACGCCCGATGAAGCGGCAGGGCTGGCTGACCGCTTGATGTGGGTGGCCTTGTCGGCGGCTCTGTGGCCGCTGTTTGTGGTGTCGGGCGTCTACGGCACCTGGCGTCGGCGCCAGCGC
>CAZRRW010000012.1:0-5843 GCA_964602505.1 uncultured Burkholderiaceae bacterium | reverse complement strand
GGTGCGCTGAGCGCCTGCCCGCCCGACGGCTTGGCCCGCGCGAGGGCCAAGCCGTCTGCATTCTTGAGGGGGTTGCAGCGGCCGGGTTAGCCAGGGTCTCGGGAGACCTTTTGTCTTCGACCCGGTGCAAAGCAGGACGCGTTGGGCGCTTCAGTGGCAACGGGTCCGTGCTGACACCCCCGCTGCGAGACGCTGGAGCAGGCGACGTGTGTTCCGCAAGTCTCCCCAAGGCCCTAGGTTGGGCCCTTCAATGCCCATGTTGACATGCTCCAGAATAGGCCTTAGTCCAACTCGTGCCGATGGCGTGTGGGCAGCTTGTAATCCCATGGAGAAGATCAGCGATGACGGCGTACGCCACCAAAACCGCATTCGTTACCGGAGCAGGGTCTGGCATAGGGCGCGCGTTGGCGCGGGCACTCGCCGCCCGTGGCGCGACAGTTTGTGTCTCAGACATTGACCTCGCCTCAGCGCGAGCTGTTGCAACCGAATGCGGCGCCAAAGCCCAGGCGATGTCGGTGGACGTGCGTGATGCGACGGCCCTGAAAGGCGGCATCGAATCATTTGCCAACGAGCATGGTCGGCTGGACTATGTCTTCAACAACGCGGGCATTGGCGTTGCGGGGGAGGCCGACGAGATACCACTGCCCGCTTGGCAGCGCATCGTGGACATCAACCTGTACGGGGTGTTGCATGGCGTACTGGCTGCCTACCCGATCATGCTCGCACAAGGCTCGGGCCACATCATCAACACCGCTTCATTGGCCGGACTCGGACCGGCACCTCTGCTGGCTCCGTACGCCTTGACCAAGCACGCCGTCGTTGGATTGAGCACCAGCCTGCGAATCGAGGCCGCTGCGCGCGGTGTGCGGGTGAGCGTGCTGTGCCCGGCTGCGATCGAAACCCCGATTCTGGACAGCCAGAACCCGGCCGATCTCAACATTCGCTGGGCCCCTGACATGCGTCGCTTCCTCACGGCCTTGGCGGGCCCGCCTTACTCGGTTGACCGGTGCGCGCAGGAAACGCTGGCTGCCGTGGACAGAAACAAGGCCGTGATCGTGCTTCCCGCCCGCGCCAGGCTGGCATGGCGTCTCGGCAGGATGTTCCCGGCGTTGGTAGAGGCCGTCAGTGCACGGGCTGTGACGGCCGAGCGAAGCACCCGGGCTTGATCGACAGGCGCATCGCCAACACCCAGACTGGCCCGCTGCCGATGGTCAGCGGGTGGAGGTGACCAAGGGCCTTGCTGGGGCGCCCCTGCCCGCCCTTTTTGATCAACCGGGCTTGTGGCCGCAGGTCGGTTGCCTCTAGTGTCGGGCTTCAGACAGGAGGCCTCCCATGCGCACAGCCACCTGGTAATCCGGATTTGCCAAGGCCTCGTCCCGCTTTTGTGGGCGTCCCCGAACCTTCGCCTTGGCCGTGGCTGTCATCAGCATCTGGCTGGTGACTGGCCCGATTTTCGGTTTCAGCGACACCTGGCAGCTCGTCATCAACACGGCGACGGCGATCATCACATTCCTGATGGTGATCCTGATGCAGAGCACTCAGAACCGCGACACCGAGGCGATCCAGATCAAGATTGACGAGCTGATTCGCGCCACGGCGGATGCCCACAACGCGCTGCTGGACCTTGAGGAGCTGGAGGACGAGGTGCTGGACGCCTGTCGCCGCAAGTACCAACTGTTGGCAGCCTCAGCCCGCCAAGCTGTGGATCAAGGCGCGAAGGACACAGGCAGCCCAGAGCCATGAAGGCCTTCCCTCGCTGCGGATGAACACCGAATCAGCGAACCCATCTACGCTGTGGGCGGCCGCAACATCACCACCACGAGGGTCACGATGGTGAGGGGCAGCACAAAGCTCAGCATCACGCCTGAGAACGCGGGCAGTGCCGCGTGGTTGGTGGACGCAAGGATCAGGTAGGCGGTGTACGCGGCGTAGTAGCCCACGAACACCGCACCCTCCCAGCGCGCGATCTCGCGCCCCGTCATGAACACAGGCAGGCAGGCAAAGGCCACGGCCAGCATGACCCAGATGTCGAAGTTCAGCACCGACGCAGGCAATGCCAGGCCAGTGGCCCCGGCGGCCAGGCCAGATACGCCCAGGCAGCCCAGGATGTTGAAGGTGTTGCTGCCCACCACGTTGCCCACCGCGATGTCGCGCTCGCCCTTGATGGCGGCGGTAATGGACGTAGCCACCTCGGGCATCGACGTTCCGGCGGCCACGATGGTCAGGCCGATCACCACGTCACTGACGCCCATGGCCTTGGCAAAGGCAATGGCTGCAGTGACCAGCCAGTCTGACCCCAGCACCAGCAGGCCCAGCCCCGCCACGATGCACAGCAGCTGGGCCCAGCGCTGGTCGAGCCAGCCTCGCTCGTCGGCGCTGATGTGCATCTCCTCAGCGTACTCGTCGCGGGTGGCCTGGGTTTCTCGACGCGACTGGATGATCAGAAACACCGTGTAGGCCACCAGCAGGCCCAGCAGCAGCGCGGAATCGGCCACGCCGACCCGCCCGTCCAGCCCCACGGCCAGCAGCAAGAGCGAGGCGCCGATCATGATGGGCACCTCCTGCCGGATGATCTGGGCGTTGACCACCAGCGGGGTGATGAGCGCCGACAGGCCCAGGATGAACAGCACATTGAAGACGTTGCTGCCCACCACGTTGCCCACGGCAATGTCGGTCTTGCCCGACAGGGCCGAACTCACAGACACCGCCACCTCGGGCGAGCTGGTGCCGAAGGCCACGATGGTCAGGCCCACCACCAAAGGCGACACGCCAAACGACTGCGCCAGCTTGGAGGCACCGCGCACCAGCAACTCGGCCCCCACGATGAGCAGGACCAGGCCACCGATGAAGAGCAGGATGTTCATGCGCCGATGATGCGGCAAGTGCCAAGGCCATGCAGGCCCGGGGAAATCGCTAGCGTTTGCGGAAGCCCAGCCACATGACCGCGCTCACCACCAGGGCCGCGCCCAGCAGTTGCAACGGGGCGATGGCCTGGCCCAGCAGCAGCCAGGCCAGCACCAGCGCCGCAATCGGCTCCACGTTCAGCAAGGGCGAATTGCCGGCCGCGCCCAGCCTGGGCAGCAGGGTGAACAGCAAGGCAAAGGCTGCGCTGTACAGCACGGCCAGCGAGGCCAGCGCCGCCCAGCCCGTGGCGCTGTGGGGCCAGGCAAAGCCGCTCAGCAGAGGCATGGGTGCCCCAGTCACGGTGCTGGGCGCACCCAGGCTGGCGCTCAGGGCCAGGCCGGCCCCAGTGGCAAACACCGTCATCACCACGCCCACCCAGGCGGTTCGTACCCGCGCGTCCAACCCGCCCAGCCAGCGCTCGGCGAGCACCATGCCCAGCGAAAAGCTGGCCGATGCACCGAGCGCAAAGGCCACCCCGGTGGACAGCGTGGCCCAGCGGTCTGCCGCGCTCATGCGGCTGGCTGCGCCGGTCACGTCCAGGGCCAGTGCCAGGCCCAGCAGGATGAGAGGCATGGCCCACAGCAGGGCCTTGGGTGGTTTGCGGCCGTTCACCCACCAGCTGAACAGGGCAATGAAGATGGGAAAGCTGTTGAAGGCCAGCAGCGCCAGGGCCACCGGCAGCCGCGCCACGGCGCTGTACAGGCAGACCGACTGGGTGGCCAGTAGGGCCCCCACCGCCCACACCTGCCAGCGCTGAGCGCCACGCAGCCGGGGCGACACGCCCAGCACCGCCAGCAGCAGCCCCAGGGCCGCTGCGGCCGTGGCGCTGCGCACCGCCACCGCAGTGACCACGCTGACCCCGTCGTTGAAGGCCACACGGGCGGCCACATGGTTGGCCGCGAAGATGCAGGCTGTCAGCATGAGTGCCAGGGCCGCCAGGGGCGAGGCGCGGGTGGGCAGGGCAGTGGCTGTCGTCATGGGGCTCCGATCACACGCGGGCGGGCTTCCTGAAGGCGGCCCGCTTGAAGGCGGCGCGGTCTGACTCACGGGCGGCGCGGGCGTGGCAGCCTTCGAGGTGGTCGTTGACCAGCCCCATCGACTGCATGAAGGCGTATATCGTGGTGGGGCCCACAAACTTCCAGCCGCGTTGCTTGAGCGCCTTGGACAGTGCCAGGGACTCGGGCGTCTGGCCCAGTGTGGCGGCCACCTGGGGTGTCAAGCGCCGCGGCCGTGCGCTTGCTGCGGGCTCAAACTGCCACACGAATGCGGCAATCGAGCCGGCCTCGGCGCGCAGGGCCAGCGCCCGCCCGGCGTTGTGAAGGGCGGCTTCGATCTTGCCGCGGTGGCGCACGATGCCGGCATCGCCCAGCAGGCGGGTGATGTCGGCCGCACCAAAGCGGGCCACGGCCGCGAAGTCAAGGCCCCGCTTGAGCCCACCGAAGGCAGCGCGGAAGGCCTGGCGCTTGCGCAGGATGGTGAGCCACGACAGGCCCGACAGGAAGCCCTCCAACACCAGCTTTTCAAACAGGCGCTGGTCGTGCGCCAGTGAGCCGTCGCCTACCGGGCGGCCCCATTCGTCGTCGTGGTAGGCCTGATAGTCGGCCAGGGCCGCGCCCTCGCCGCACCACGAGCAGCGGCTCAGCCCGTCAGCGTGGGCTTGCAGCGACAGATTCATGCCATTTCATGGAAACCGGCCATCCGCCTTTGTTTGCGGGCACTTTCAACCACCAAAGCCTGCGTTCAAGGCATGCAGCCGCTCGGGCGTGCCCACGTCGTGCCACTCGCCAAGCCACAGCTCGGCGCTGACCATGCCCTGGCTCATCGCGGCGCGCAGCAGGGGGGCCAGGGCCGCCTTGGTGCCAGCGGGCACGCCAGCCACCAGTTCGGCGCGCATCAAGGCCACGGTGGAATAGGTGAACTGCTCGCTCGCCTGTGGCAGGGCCAACCCAGTGGCGCCGATGCCAAAGTCGCCCTTGGGGTGCTGTGGCGGGTTGGGCACCAGCCACAGGTGGGCCAGCCGGCCGCTTGCCGCAAAGGCGTCGGCTTTGGCGGCGTCAAACACAAAGCCCGGCATGAACACGTCACCCGCCATCAGCCAGAAGCAGGCCGCCGGGTCAAACCCCTCTGGGTGCGAGGTGGGAGGGCACAGCAGGGGCAATGCCTCGCGGATGCCGCCCGCCGTCTCCAGTGCGTGGCCGTAGGTCTCGCCTTCGTGCGAATAGTCGACGCGCAGGCCAAAGCGGCGGCCATCGCCCAGCGCCTGCGGCAGATGCATGCCCAGCCAGGCGGTGTTGATGACCACCCCTGACACGCCGTCGCGCGCCAGGGCCTGCAGGTGCCACTCGATCAGCGGCCTGCCACGCACTGCCAGCAGCGGCTTGGGGGTGGTGTCGGTCAGGGGTTTCATGCGCTCGCCGCGGCCAGCGGCGAGGATCATGGCGGGCAGCATGCGGCCCATTGTGCCGCCCGCGATGCGCACCCATGCCCTCCTAAAATTGAAGGTTTCCTGCGAGCTTGCGTTCTGGCCATGACCACGTCCCCCACCTCCGACACCCTGACGTCCATGGCCAACGCCATCCGCGCCCTTGCGATGGATGCGGTGCAGCAGGCCAACTCCGGGCACCCTGGCGCACCCATGGGCATGGCCGACATGGCCGTTGCCTTGTGGGGCCCGTCTTTCGGCCACTTGAGCCACAACCCGGCCAACCCCGCTTGGGCCAACCGCGACCGCTTCGTGCTGTCCAACGGCCACGGCTCCATGCTCATCTATGCGCTGCTGCACCTGACGGGCTATGACCTGCCCATGGAGGAACTGCGCAATTTCCGCCAACTGCACAGCAAAACCCCGGGGCACCCCGAGGTGGACATCACCCCCGGGGTGGAAACCACCACCGGCCCGCTGGGCCAGGGCATCACCAACGCGGTGGGCATGGCGCTGG